>NZ_JBHTCG010000009.1:0-285966 GCF_042665155.1 Sphaerisporangium rhizosphaerae
TCGTCGCGCCCCAGGGCTTCAACAACGGCTGGGCCAACTCCGGCGGCGAGGACGTCACCTTCATCGACGACATCGTCCGGCAGATCGAGACAGACCTCTGCGTCGACACCACACAGCTCTTCGCCACGGGGTGGAGCTATGGCGGCGCCATGTCGTTCTCGCTCGCGTGCAGCCGTCCGACGGTCTTCCGTGCGGTGGCGGTCCTGTCCGGCGCCCAGCTCAGCGGATGCAGCGGAGGCACGCAGCCGGTCGCCTACTACGGCATCCACGGCATCAGGGACAGCGTCCTCAACATCTCCAACGGACGGACGCTGCGCGACAAGTTCGTCAAGAACAACGGCTGCACCGCGCAGAACCCGCCCGAGCCGACGCAGGGCAGCCTGACCCACCGGATCACCGCCTACTCCGGATGCCGGGCCGGATATCCGGTCGTGTGGGCGGCCTTCGACGACGACCACAACCCCGCTCCGCATGACGGTGGCACCGGCACCAGCGGATCGAGTTGGGTGCCGGGAGAGGTGTGGAAGTTCTTCACCCAGTTCGCGGGCACCGACCCCAACCCCACCCCGACCCCCACTCCGACCCCGACCGTGACGCCGACCGTGACGCCGACGCCGACCCCCACTCCGACTCCCACTCCGGGCACCGGGGCCTGCCGGGTCACCGACACCCTCAACGCGTGGAACTCCGGTCTGACCTCGGACATCTCCATCACCAACACCGGCACCGCCGCGATCAACGGCTGGTCGCTGGTCTTCACCCTGCCCGGCGGCCAGACCATCACCTCCGGCTGGAACGCCACCTACAGCCCCAACAGCGGCCAGGTGACCGCGAAGAACGTCTCCTACAACGGCGCCATCGCGCCCAACGCCTCGGTCAGCATCGGCTTCCAGGCCACCCACACCGGCAACACCGGTAAACCCACGTCGTTCACCCTCAACGGCGCGGCGTGCACCATCGCCTGACCCAGGACCAACCGTCAGGGGTGGAGCCCGGCCGGGCTCCACCCCTGAGTTCTGACGGGGCCCCTCACGGGAGCGGTCGAGTCGATGCCGCCCGCGCCGTTCGCCCCGCGCCGGTGCGCGAGGCCCCCTTTCCGTAAGTGCTCTTCGTAGGTCCGCAGGAGGAACAGTGCGCAAAGTGAGAACTCGGCTCGGCTCGGCGGCGCTCGCCACCGGGGTGCTCCTGGGCGGCCTGGCCGCCGTCCAAGGGGAGGCCGGCGCCCTGGAGAACGGCGTGGCGCGCACGCCGCCCATGGGGTGGAACAGCTGGAACACCTTCGGGTGCAACATCAGCGAGTCACTGATCAAGCAGATGGCCGACGCGATCGTCAACTCCGGGCTGCGCGACCTCGGCTACCAGTACGTGGTGGTCGACGACTGCTGGTTCAACTCCAACCGCGACTCCTCGGGAAACCTGCAGGGCAATCCGTCGCGGTTCCCCAGCGGGATGAAGGCCCTCGGGGACTACCTGCACGGCAAGGGGCTGAAGTTCGGCATCTACCAGGTCCCGGTCGACAAGACCTGCGCGCAGTACTTCGGCAGCTACCCCGGCGCGACCGGAAGCCAGGGACACGAGGCCCAGGACGCCCGGCAGTTCGCCGCCTGGGGCGTGGACTACCTGAAATACGACTGGTGCTCCCCCAACGGCACCATCAACGACCAGATCACCACGTTCGCCAAGATGCGCGACGCGCTCGCCGCGACGGGACGGCCGATCCTCTACAGCATCAACTCCAACAGCATCCACGACAAGACCGGGCCGCGCCGCAACTGGGGCGACATCGCCAACATCTGGCGCACCACCGAGGACATCACCAACAAGTGGGACACCGGCCAGACCAACGGCTACCCCATGGGCATCCAGAACATCGTCAACGTCACCATCCCGCTCGCCTCCTACGCCAAGCCCGGGCAGTTCAACGACCCCGACATGATGGAGGTCGGCCGCGGCGGCATGACCGACACCGAGATGCGCAGCCACTTCGCCCTCTGGGCGATGATGGCCTCCCCGCTCATCGCCGGGAACGACCTGCGCAGCATGGACTCGGCGACCTCGACGATCCTGAAGAACCCCCGCCTCATCGCCATCAACCAGGACACCCTCGGCCTGCAGGCGACCCAGATCAGCAACGACGGCACCCGCCGCGTGCTGGCCAAGAAGCTCAGCAACGGCGACGTCGCGGTCGCCCTGTTCAACCAGGGCGGCAGCACCACCACCATCAGCACCACCGCCTCGGCGATCGGCAAGTCGGGCAGCTCGTTCACCCTGCGCGACGCCTGGACCAACGCCACCACCACCAGCACCGGGACGATCTCGGCCAGCGTGCCCTCACACGGCACCGTCGTCTACCGGGTCAGCGGCGACACCTCGCCGACGCCCACCCCGACCCCGACGCCCACCCCCACTCCCACCCCGACCCCGACCCCGACGCCCAGCCCCACGCCGACGCCCACTCCCGTGCCCGGCGGTTGCACGGCGACCTACCGGCTGGTCAACGACTGGGGCGGCGGCTTCCAGGGTGAGGTGACCGTCGGCAACGGGGGAACCTCCGCGCTCAACGGCTGGACCGTCAGCATGACGCTGGCCGGCGGGCAGACCGTCTCGAGCATGTGGAACGGCGTGAACACCGGCACCTCCGGCGCGATCACCGTCAAGAACGCCGCCTACAACGGCACCGTTCCCGGCAACGGGTCGACGACGTTCGGATTCACCGCCAACGGAAGCGGTTCGACGGCGCCGACCGGGCTGAGCTGCACCAGCCCATGACGACCGGGTAGCACCGTCTCCTGACCGTGCCCCCCGCCGCCGGCCCTGACGGCGACGGGAGGGCACGTCCGGTCGATGCGACAGGGCCGCCGGTCTACCGTTCCCGGCAGGGAAGGCCGGGTGAGAGTCCTTCCCTGCCCGGCCGGCGGACGGACGACGGCGAGCCGCCCCTGGATGTCCCAGGGGCGGCTCGGCGGTCCGGTGCGGCCCGCGGCCGCTCGCCTACCGGTAGCCGGCGGCGGTGATGTTGGCCTGGACGGCGTTCTCGGTGGCGTCGGAGGGATAGCCGGAGGTCATCACGCCCTCGTAGAAGGTGCCCACGGCGCCGTGGCTGTTGTCGCCGCCGATGCCCAGGATGATGGCCCCTTCCTTCTTCATCGGGTTGTAGCCCGACACGTTCGGCCGCTTGCCGTCGTAGAAGGTGCCAAGGCCGCCCGACTGGGCGTTGCCGCCGCGGATGGCCCAATGGTTGGGCTCGCCCTTGATGATGGCGGTCAGGTACCGGTGGCTGATGGTCGGGTCACCGGCGTTGTTCTTCTGGTTGACCCCGGAGAACAGGCCGTTCTCCAGGTCGGCCATGATCCAGGGACCGTTGCCCGCGCCGGTGCCCCAGACCTTGTTGTTGCCAAAGTAGATGGCCTCCATCGTGCCGTTGCCGTTGTCGCGGCTGTTGGTCTCGGCGTTGCCGTAGTCGAAACAGCAACCCCCGTTGTAGTGCGTCCCGTCGAAGATGGCGTACATGCCCTCGGGCTGGTCGCCCTTGGCGATGCCGTTGGTGGCGTTGTTGCGGTAGCCGACGCCGGCGTCCACGTAGACGCCGTAGGCCTTGTGGCCGCCCACCGTGGTCGGCGCCTTGGTCGCGGTCGCCAGGTTGTCGTACCCGCCCGCCGCCGGACCGGAGAACCCACCGGGAGGCGCCTGGGTCAGCCGGTTGTTGCGACCCGACTGGTCATAGATGACGCTGATCAGACAGGTGGTGTTCGCGCAGAAGGTGTCCTGGGTCGCGGCGTTGGCCACCCCGCCCGGGCTGAGCACGCCGACGTCCCGCGTGGTGTTGTCCGAGGCGCGCCGCACCTGGTACAGCGGGCCGTTGTAGGAGGCGTACAGCGCGCGCGTGGTGCTGTGCGCCGCCACGCACGGCGTGCCACCATCGGCGTAGATGTCACACGGCTGCTTGCCCGACGGCGTGGGCGTGACCGTCGGCGTCGGCGTGGGCGTGGGCGTGACGGTCGGGGTGACGGTGGGAGTGGGCGAGGGGGAAGAGACGCCGCCGGTGCAGGTCGTGCCGTTGAGGGCGAAGCTCGACGGCACCGGGTTGGAGCCGCTCCAGCTTCCGTTGAACCCGAAACTGGTGCTTCCCCCCGTGGGGATGGCGCCGTTGTAGGAGGCGTTGGTCACCGTCACCGACGATCCCGACTGGGTGTAGGACCCGTTCCACAACTGCGTGACGGACTGCCCGGCGGGGAACGACCAGGTCAGCCTCCAGCCGTTGACCGGGTCGCCGAGGTTGTCGACGATGACGTTGGCGCCGAAGCCGTCCTGCCATTGGGCGCTGACGGTGTAGGTGACCCGGCATCCCGCCGCGGCCGCCGAGGCGAGATGGGTCCCGGCCACGCCGACCATGGCCGTCAGGAGGGCCAGGACGCCGGCGATCAGCGTCCACCTCCCACGATGTGCGGTGCTCTGTCGCATGGGTGCTCTTCCGTTCTCTGTAACCGGTGTTCCGCTGTCACGACCCGAGTTGTTAGCGCTAACAACGATGTGTGCGGATATGTCGACGTGTCAGCGACAACAGAACCGGGATGGCGTCACCGGGGTCGGTGACGTCGGACTTCGTGGCGGACGCCACGGTGGAGCGGCCTCTCTCCGGCGGGCTCCACGGTGACGAGTTCCGCCGCACACCACCTGACGTCCGAGGAGAGCAGGCCGCTCGGGGAGCCAGTGTGGAAACCGGTACGGAACCTGTCAAGACCATGAGCCGGCCGTGCGGAGCCCTCCCACCGGAGCGCGGCGGCCCGGCACGGAGGCCAGGACCTGGCACGGCGAGCGCTTACGGCGATCTCCCGGCGCTCGCGCGACCGCCTTCCACGAGGGGCGCACACCACTGAAACTTTCAGTCGGCGCGGCCGAACGATGTCACCGCGGCCGGGGCGGGATCGCGGAGCCCCATGCGGCGGCCGGACGCGGGCGAGCGAGCTCGGCGACGGCTCGGCGCGTCGTCTTCGCCCCGCCGCGCCACCCTCGCGTCAGAACAGTGCCACTCCCGCTGAGCAGGCGTTATCGCGAGCATCGTCGGAGCGGAACGTGCCTCGCGGGGCCCGGCGAGCCCACCGCCGGCGCCGCCGAGCCGTCACCCGGCCCGGCGGTGGCGTCGCCTGACGCCGTCGCCGATAACAGGCCCGCCACCGTCCGCAGCGTTGACTTCGGCGTACCGATCGCTCAGGATCGGCCGTAACTTAACCCCCCGAGAGCGGAAACTTAACTCCCGATGGAGCGCCGCCCGTCCGCACGAGGATGACCCGGCCGCGCGCCGACCGGCCGCCGCCGGATCGGCGCCGGGCGGGGCCACGCCGCGGGCGGTCGGCGCCGATCACCACCCAAGCGGAGGCGAGCTGAGATGTTATCGCTAACAACACGTTCTGGCCCTTCGGCGCTCCGACCGTGCGAGTAGGGCTCACCCCGGCGACGACGACGCGGGTCAGGCCCGACGCCGTTCGTGGTCGCCGGCGAGGATGAGGTAGGCGCCGGCCGTCCAGGTGTAGGCACGGTCGCGCAGCCCCTCACCGGTCCGTGCGTCGAAGTTCTCCGCGAAGCCGGATTTCTCGCACAACGTACGGAACCGTGCGCTGATCTCGTCGGCCAGCTCGACGTGGCCGGCCCGCCGCAGGCCGTCCTCGATGAGGACGGTCGAGGGCGCCCAGATGGGTCCGCGCCAGTAGCCGTCGTCCCGGTAGTGCGGCGATGTGGGCAGCTCGGTCGCCGGGCCGAAGGCGGTGAGGTGGTCCTCGATGCGGGCGGCGAGCGCGTCACGCACCGGTTCGGGCAGTTCTTCCCCGAGGACGATCGGCATGAGGTCGAGCAGGCTGGAGCTGGACCAGGTCCGGCCGGAGTGCGCGCCGCGCGCGAGGAACCTCGACCCGTCCCACAGCTCGGTGAGCAGTGCCTCGCGCATCCGGTCCGCGGCGCTGGACCAGCGCTCGCCCGCGTCCGGTTCGCCGAGTCCCGTGGCCAGACGGGCGAGTTCGCGCATCTGGAGCACCAGGAAGGCGGCCAGGTCGCCGCTCTCGATGACGCGTTCGGGGTCGAAGGTGGTGGCGTTGTCCCAGCCGCTGTCGTTGCCGTGCTGATAGTGCGGCAGTTCCCGGCCGGGGGCGCGCCGGGCGTCCAGCCAGAAGCGGGTCCAGCGTTCCAGCAGCCGGTAGGTCTCGGACGGCTCGAGGTCGCAGGACGGGCGCAGCCGCCGCAGGGCCCAGCCGTGGATGGGCGGTTTGACGAAGTTGTAGAGGATCTCCGAGTGGGTGACGGAGTCGGGCAGCGCACCCGAGGCGTCCTGGTGGTCGAAGGGCAGCCGGAACTGGTCCTCCGCGAGATCGGGCAGCCCGCCCGCCAGGGCGATGGCGTTGAAGCAGTGGTCCCAGCTCCAGACCTTGTCCATCCAGTGCTTGGACATCAGCACCGCGGGACGGGTGACGAACCCCGCGGGACGCACGGTGGCCGACCACAGCACGTAGGCGGCCAGCTCGGCGGCGGGCGTCCGGTCGCTGCGCCAGGGCGCGACGGCCGCGGTGAAGGCGTCGAACTCGGCGCGCGCCGTCTTGGCCACCTGCTCGAAGGAGGTGTCACTGGCGAACGGGGCGCGGGCGGTCTCGTACTCCTCCAGGGCGATCTCCCATGGCTCGTCCGCCGGGAGCAGGACGCCGCGTTCGGCCGTGCCGAGCGCCTGGGCACCGACGGACTCGGCCCGCCCGTCCAGCAGGGTGACGCGGTAGCGGCGCCCGGTCTGGTAGACGGTGAAGACGTAGGAGCCGTCCGCGGGGTCCTGGTAGAAGTACGGGCCGCTGAACGGGGTCAGGACGGGGTCGGCGGCCAGCAGGCGGAGCCCGAGGCCGCGGCCGCGCACCCGGACGGTGTCGGTGGTCTCGTAGGCCAGCTCGATCCGGCCGTCGTCGCCCCTCCAGGTGAGCTGGTGCGGAGCGGCGTCGAGCGCGGTCTCGGCCGTGGGCACCAGCCGCAGGATCGGGTGCATGCCGGTCTGGTGCGAGACCAGGTGCACGTCCTCGGCGTAGACCTTCTCGGCCACCACCGGTGAGAAGGCGAACCACGATCCGCTGAAGCTGAACGGGATTTCCCGCAGGGAGAACACCGGGCCCGAGGCGGCGGTCATGAAATGAGAATCCCTTCTCCGAAGGTCAGTCTTTGACGGCGCCGGCGGTGACACCGGCGGCGACGTAACGCTGGGCGATGATGAGCAGCACCGTGGCGGGGATGGAGGCGATCACGGCGGTGGCCATGATGGCGTTCCATTCCTGGTTGTTGTTGCCGATGTAGTGGTAGATGCCGAGGGTGATGGGCTGGTGGTCGCCGCCCTGGTCCAGGGTGCTGGCGAAGATGAAGTCCGACCACGCCCACAGGAAGGTGAACAGCGACACCGTGATGAGGGAGTTGCGGCTGACGGGCAGCACGATGGACCAGAACGTGCGCGTCACCCCGGCCCCGTCGACGCGGGCGGCCTGCAGCAGCTCCTCGGGGATGCCGGACATGAACGCGGTCAGGATCAGGGCCGCGAACGGCACCGCGAGGGTGGAGTCGGCCACGATCAGCCCAGAGACGGTGTTGAGCATGCCGGTGTTGAGGAAGATGGCGTAGAAGCCCATCGCCATGATGATGCCCGGGATCATCTGGGCGACCAGCAGCACGAAACTCAGCGCTCCGCCGCCGCGGGGCCGCAGCTTGGCCAGCGAGTAGCCCGCCGGGGCCGCGACGAGCAGGGTCAGGGCGACGGTGCCGAGCCCGACGACCAGGCTGATGCCGAGGTAAGGGAGCTGCTGGTCCAGCACCGCGCGGTACCCGTCCAGCGTGCCGTTGATGGGCAGCCAGCTCGGCGGGCTCTTGCGCATGTCCTGTTCCCGGGTGAAGGACACATTGATCATCCAGTAGACGGGGAACAGCATCACCGCGGTGAGCAGCAGACCGACACCGGTCCTCCAGTGCCTCATGTGAGGTCCTGCTTGCGTTGCGCGCGGATGTAGACCAGCCCGAAGACGAGGGCCATCACGATCAGCAGGTTGCCCACGGCCGCCCCGGGACCGAAGGAGGGCACCAGGTTGCCGAACCCGAGCCGGTAGGACCAGGTGGCGAAGGTGCTGGAGGAGCCGCTGGGCCCGCCCTTGGTCATGATCCAGATGATGTCGAACACCTTCAGCGTGTACACCAGTCCGAGGAGCAGCGTGATCGCGGACACCGGGCGCAGCAGCGGGAAGGTGACCCTCCAGAACCGCTGCCGGCCGTTCGCCCCGTCCAGCGCGGCGGCCTCGTACACGGTGGGGTTGATGGCCTGCAGGCCGGAGTACAGCACCACGAGGTTGAACGGGACGCCGATCCAGATGTTGGCGATGGTCACCGACCACAGGGACCAGTCGGGGGAGGTCAGCCAGTTCACCGGTCCGAGGCCGACCGTCCTCAGCACGGCGTTGACGACGCCGGAGTCGCTGTTGAGCATCCACGACCAGGTGGAGGCCGACACGATCAGCGGGAGCAGCCACGGGACCAGGAACAGCGCCCGCAAGGTGGCCGACAGGCGGAAGTGCCTGGCGAAGAACACCGCCAGGGCCAGCCCGATCGCGAACTGGAAGGCCAGCGACACCACGGTGAACACCGCCGTGTGCCACAGCGTCGGCCCGAAGGCCGGGTCGCCGACGACCTTGGCGTAGTTGGTCAGGCCGGTGAAGGGTGCGTCGCCCTGCACGAAGGAGCGCACGGTGTAGTTGCGCAGGCTCAACTCGACGTTGCGGAACAGCGGGTAGGCGTAGAAGACCGTCAGGTAGACCACGATCGGGGCGAGGAACGCCCACGCCGCCCACTGCCCTGACGCCAGGCGTGCCGCCCGGGGCCCCCTCCTCGCCGCGGGGAGGGGGTCACGGGCGGCACGCGCCGGATTCTCTATGACTCGGCTCATGTCTTACTGGGTGGCGCTCGCCGCGGCCGTCTGCGCGTCCGCCATCGCCTGCTGGGGGTTCTTCGACCCGCTCAGCGCCGCCTGCACCGCGCCCCACATCGGCTCGGAGATCTTCGGATACTTGGTGCCCAGGTCGTCGCTGGTGCGGCCCTTCGCGGCCTTGACGGCCTCCACCCAGACCTCGAGCTTCGGGTTCTGCTCGACCTGCTTGGACTGCACCGCTTCGGTGGGGGCGACGTAGGACAGGGTGGTGGTCGTGGTGAGGGAGTTGGCGGTGTCGGTCAGGCACGCCACGAGCTTCTGGGAGGTGGCGTAGCGGGCGGTGTCCTTCTGCACGGGAATGCTCACGAACTCGCCGCCGGTCGGCGCAGGCGCGGTCCCGCCGGCCTTGGCCGGGATCGGGATGATGCCGTAGTCGAAGCCGGCCTTCTCGGCGTTGGCCAGTTGCCAGGTGCCGTTCTCGGCGAAGGCGTAGTCGCCGGTGGCGAACTCCTGCCAGCTGGTGGTCTGGGTGTTGTTGATGACGGAGTTGGGGGCGTACCCCTTCTTCAGCCAGTCGGTCCACAGCGCCGCCGCCGAGACCCCCTCGGGGGAGTCGAGCTTGGTCAGCTGGGCCCCGGACCCCCAGTACCAGGGCAGGAACTGGAAGCTGCCCTCCTCGGTGCCGATGGCGGAGAAGGTGATGCCCTTCTTGCCCGCCGCCTTCACCTTCGCGAGCGCCGCGGTGAGCGAGGCCCAGTCCTTGACCGAGGCGACGTCCACCCCGGCCTTCTTGAGCACCGCCTTGTTGTAGTACAGGGCGAGGGTGTTGGCGCCGATCGGGACGCCGTAGGTCTTGCCGCCGCTCTGCCCCGCGGCCAGCAGGTTCGGCGCGATGGCGGAGGTGTCGAGCTTGTTCTCCTCCGTGGTCGTCAGGACCCCGGCCTCGGCCATCGTGGAGACCACCGGGTTGTCCACGATCAGCACGTCCGGCGCGTTGCCCTGCTGGGCGGCCAGCAGGGCCTTGTTGGTCAGGTCACTGGTGTCGTAGCCGGTGCGCTCGATCTTCACCCCGGCCTGGGTGCCGCACGTCTCGAGCAGCTTCACCCACTCGGAGCTCTTGTCGTACTGGGGGTAGGGATCCCAGATGGTGTAGGTGCCGCCGCCGGCGGCCGGGCTCGCGCTGGCCGCGTCGCCGCCACCGGACGACGACGAGCACGCGACCGTACCGCCGGCGACCAGCAGGACCGTGAGACCCAGGCCGGCCGCGTGGCGGCTCGTTGCTGCTGACCCCATGATTATGACCTCCGCTGACAGGCGTTGAGCGGCTATTTTCGATGGCCGGTCGAACCGGTTCGCCGAACCGGTTCGATGAACATAAGCGCGCCCACAAGAGGAGTCAATGGGAGAGACCCAATGTATGCCGTCCTGTTGCACGGCGCCGCGCCCGTGCCTCGCCGCCGGATGGCCGCCGCGTCACCGGCGGATGTCGCGGGTGTTCCGCCGGCGATCGACCCGAGACGTCTGCCGTACCGCACATCGAATCGATTCGAGCGACGGCCGGGCCCGGCCCCCCGAGACGCGGCCCTCGTGGCCGCGTCCCTGGGGGGGCGACGCGGCCACGAGGCCGTCCATGCGTCCGGTCAGCGGGCGGACGGCACGACGGTGGTCGTCAACCCGTCCACGGTGAGCCTCAGCGCCGGAGCGATGGTGCCGCCGAAAGCGGCCCGTGCCCGCTCGGCCTCCGCGAACCGGAGGTCCATGCCCGGCTCGGACCCGTAGTTGGCGAAGCCGACCACCTGGAGGTCGGACAGCACCAGCCAGGCGTAGGTCTGGTCGGGCCGGGCGGAGGGATTGCCGAGCACGAGCCCGGACCCGTTGAGCGGCTCGTACGGTCCGGTCAGGCTGGGCGCGGCGAAGCCGTACAACCCGGTGGGCGCGCCGCCGGCCGGGTGGAAGCCGTGGCGCTGGGTGGAGAAGACCAGGTAGTAGCGCGAGTCGTGCACGATGACGTGCGGTCGTTCGAGCTCGTGGTTGACGCCTTCGGCGACGAGCAGGGGCGGCTGCAGGACCCAGGCGCCGGCCCGCCGCCCGGCCAGGGCGATCGCGCCGGTGAAGCCGTCCTCCCAGGCGGTGGACGCGGCGACGAGCAGGTGGTCGCGCCCGTCGGCCGGGTCGCGGAACCAGCCGGGATCGCGGAAGGCCCTGATGCGGCCCGGCGCCCCCTCGGACTCGTCGGCCGGCAGGTACATCCGGCCGTCGGAGCGCAGCACCTCGCGGTGGTCGGCGTCCCGTCCGAGCGCGATCCGGCCGCCGTCGGCGATCAGGGCGGGACGGGTCTCGATGACGCTCTGCGCGAAGGTCGGGCGTGCCTCGCCTCGCCGTCCGGCGGCCGTGTAGAACACCGAGACGGTGCCGTCGGGCCGGCGGACCGCCGACCCCGACCATTCGCGGCTGCCGGGCGAGGCGCCGTCGGCGAAGGCGTTCCCGAGGTCGGTCCACTCCTCGCCGTACCTGGCGAGCAGGCGGATGCGCGCCTGGTCGTGGCGCTCCTCCGGATGGCCGAGAGCGGGAGCCGACAGGGCCATCCACAGCTCACGCCCGCCGATCACGCTCGTCGAACCGTCCTCCTCCTGGATCGGCCACAGGTCCCACAGATAGTGGCCCGGCAGGATGCGCGGCAGGGACGGCGGATCGATGACGGGCACGGTGACCGCGCCGGTCTCGGCGAGCAGGTCGAGATGCCGGCGGGTCCAGCGCGCCGGCCGGCCGTCGCTCACGCGGCCCTCTGCCGGCGGCGGTGACCACCGATGCGTCCGTGGAGCGCGCCGGGTCCGTCCGCCGTTCCCCGTGCGGCCCGTGACCGTCCTTGGCGGAGCATGGTGAACCTCTTCTCTGAGAGTGATGGATGTGATCTCGCCTGACCGGCGGGCCCGCCGGTCAGGCGAGGCCGCTCATGGCGAGCTCGACGGCGCCGGCGATTCCGGAGTGGTCGCCGAGCGAAGGGCCGGCCACGTACTCCTCCATGGCGGACCGGTCGGTCAGCGCCGGTATCGCCGGATAGCCGGCGGCCAGGTCGAACGCGCGCGCCCGGATCCGGGGCAGCAGCCCCGGACGCTTCGCGACGCCGCCGCCGATGACGATCCGCTCGGGAGACAGCGCGTAGGTGAGGGTGGTGACGGCGTGGGCGAGGTACTCGGCCTCGAGCTCCCACGCCGCCGGGTCGTCCAGCTCTTCGGCACGCCGTCCCCAGCGCCGGCGCATCGCCTCCCCTGAGGCGAGCCCTTCCAGGCAGTCGCCGTGAAAGGGGCAACTGCCCGCGAACGGGTCTTCGGTGCGGTCGTGCGGGATGCGGATGTGGCCGAACTCCGGGTGCAGGAGACCGTGCGCCGGCCGGCCGTTCAGCACGGCTCCCACGCCGATGCCCGTGCCCACGGTCATGTAGGCGAGCGTCCCCAGCCCGCGCCCGGCGCCGCGCCGCCACTCCCCCAGCGCGGCGGAGTTCACGTCGGTGTCCAGGCCGACGGGAACGCGCAGCGCGGCGCGCAACGGGGAGACGACGTCGGTGTGGGTCCAGCCGGGCTTGGGCGTGACCGTGATGTGGCCGTACGTCGGTGAGCCCGGCCGCAGGTCGACCGGGCCGAAGGTGCCCACGCCGATCGCGGCGAGCGCCGGGTGCTCCTGGAAGAACCGCACGGCGCCGGTGATGGTCTCCTCCGGCGTGGTGGTCGCCAGCACGTGCGTCGCGAGGATCTCCCCGCCGGCGTCGGCGACCGCGCACACCCACTTCGTGCCGCCCGCCTCGATCCCGCCGAAGAGCGGCGGCGGTGCGCTCATCGCCGTCATCCCTTCAGCGAGCCCTGGAGCAGGGCCTTGACGAAGTGGCGCTGGAAGATCAGGAAGATCGCGAGCGTGGGGGCCAGGATCAGCAGCGACCCGGCGCACAGCAGCGGGATGTCGGTGCCCCACTGGCCCTGGAAGGCGCCCAGCGCGCCGGACATCGTGCGCTTGGCGGGGTCGTCGACCAGGACGATGGCCAGCAGGAACTGGTTCCAGGTCCACAGGAACAGCAGGATGCCCAGCGAGGAGATCGCCGGCATGGCCAGCGGGAGGTGGATGCGGCGGAACAGCTGCCACAGGTTGGCGCCGTCCATCCGCGCGCTCTCGGACAGCTCCCCGGGCATGTTGACGAAGTGGGCGCGCATCCAGAAGACGCTGAACGGCATGAACAGGCCGATGAGCGGCAGGATGATCGCCCACCGGGTGTTCAGCAGCCCCATGTCGCGGATCTGGTAGTACAGCGGCGTGATGATGCCCTCGAACGGCAGGGTCAGGCCGAGCACGAACAGCAGGAAGACCACCCGTCCGCCGATCACCCGCAGGTGTCCGATGGCGAAGCCGGCCATCGTGCCCAGCAGGATCGACAGCGGGACCACGCCCAGCACGATGAGGACGCTCGACTTCAGCAACTCCAGCATGTTCGCCGCCTGGAAGGCCCGCGGGAAGTTGCCCTACTGCGGGTGCTCCGGCCAGGCCAGCCCGGCCGGGTAGGTGCCCGAGGGGTGCAGGGCGGTGACGAACAGGCTGAGGAACGGCAGGAGCGTGACCGCCATCATCAGGACGAGCAGCAGCCGGCCGGTCCAGGCCTCCCCCCGTGCGGTGATCATCGGTTGCCGTCCTTCGCGAACCACTGGATGGGGAGGGCGCAGGCCATCACCAGGACCATGAGCACCACGGCGAGGGCCGAGGCCATGCCCACCTCGCGTTCGGAGAAGGCCAGGTAGAAGATCTGCAGACCGGGCACCATGGTCGTGTTGCCGGGGCCGCCCTGGGTGGAGATGTAGATGATGTCGAAGCTCGCCAGCGCCGCGATCACGGTCACGGTGACGCAGACCGCGATCTCCTGGCGCAGGCTGGGGACGGTGATCGAGATGAACTCCCGCCAGGGCCCGGCGCCGTCGAGCCGGGCGGCCTCGTACAGCGCCGGGTCGATCTTGCTCATGCCCGCCAGGAGCAGCAGCGTGCACAGGCCCAGCAGCACCCACGCGCCGATCATGCCGACCGCCGGCAGGGCGGTGCCGAAGTCGCCCAGCCAGGCCCGGGTCACCCCGCCCAGGCCGACCAGCGTGAGCAACTGGTTGACCACTCCGGTGGAGGCCAGCAGCCAGCTCCACGCGATGCCGGCGGCCACCAGCGGGATGACCTGCGGCAGGAAGATCACGGTGCGCGCCACCAGGGCGAGCCTGGTCGCGGCGATGCGCCTGATCGTCGCGGCGATCGCCAGCCCCAGCACGACCGGGATCGCGCTGAAGAACACGATCAGCTTGACGGCGTTGACCAGCGACTCGAACAGGTCGGGGTCGGTGAAGACCTTGCCGTAGTTGGCCGGCCCCACCCAGGTGGAGGCGCCGATGCCGTCCCAGTCGTACAGCGAGTACTGGAACGTCACGGCGATCGGGCGCAGGACGAACACCGCGTAGAAGGCGAGCGCCGGGGCGACGAACAGCCAGCCGGCCAAGCCGCGCGAGCCGCGCAGCTTGGCCGTGACCGGCCGCCGGGACGCCGATCGGGCGCCGGCGGGGCGGGGCACCACCTGTCTCAGTTCCCTTCGAGCTGGCCGGTGTAGTCGGCCTGGACGCTCTTCAGCAGCTCCTGCGGCGTCTGCTGCCCGGCCACCAGCTTCTGCAACTGCGGCGTCCAGCTCTTGGCGTAGATGGCGCCGGTGGCGTTGGCGATGAAGTCCATCGCGCCGTTGTCCTTGGCGATGTCGGCGCCGGCGGACAGCGTGCTCGCGGTGACCTTGTCGGCGGGCACCTCCGGCATGTACGCGTCGGCCGGTCCCATCGGGTGCGACCCCCCGACCTCGACGCCGATCTCGCGGGCCCGCTTGTCGGTGGCCACCCAGTTGAGGAAGAAGGCGGCGCAGTCGGCGTTCTTGGCGCGGGCGGCGATGCCGAAGGTCAGGGGGGCCGACATCGCGGCGCGCTTGCCACCCTGCTGCGCGGGCGGCATCAGGGTGAAGCCGGCGTTGCCCGCCATCTTCTTGTCGAGGTTGCCCGACTCCCAGTCTCCGTTGAACATGAACAGGCCCTTGCCACCGATGAAGCGGCTCATCATCGTGGCGTAGTCGACCGCGTTGACGTCCTTCTGGAAGTATCCTGCCTTGACCCATCGCTCCAGGTGCTGGGCGGCCTGCAGGTTCGACGGGGTGTCGATGGTCGCGCCCGGTGAGACCGAAGGCGACGCCGAGCTCGAACGCCTGCTCCTGCAGGCCATGCACGACCGTCAGGTGGACGGGCTCATCCTGGCCTCGATGTTCACCAGGACCATCAAGGTGCCCAAAGGCATCACGGCCTCACCCGTCGTGCTGCTCAACGCGGTGCCCAAGGGGCCGGCCGTCCTGCCCGCCGTCCTCCCCCACGAGGTCGAGGCCGGTCGTCTCGCCGCCCGCGTCCTGCTGGACGCCGGCCACCGCGACGGCATCTATTTGATCGGCGTCGGTCCGGGGCTGCGCAACGTGCCCTCCGAGAGCGTCGCGGCGCTGGAACGGCTCGTCGGCATCCGCGAGGCCCTCGGCGAGGCGGGGGTGAAGGTGGCGGGCGCGCGCACGTGTTTCGACTGGCAGCCGGAGTACGGCCTCGCCGCGACGCGCGACCTGCTGGAGACGGTCAGGCCGCGCGCGCTGATCTGCTTCAACGACCGCATCGCCATGGGCGCCTACCAGGCGCTCGACGACTTCGGGCTCAAGGTGCCCGCGGACGTCTCCGTCGTCTCCTTCGACGACCACCCCATCGCCTCGTGGATGCGGCCCGGCCTGACCACCGTCGCGCTGCCCCACTATGAGCTGGGCCGCAAGGCCGTCGACGTGCTGTTCACCGAGATGGACCGCGACCCCGCCGAGCCCGGCGCGGCGGCCGAGGTGCACCGTGTGCCGATGCCGGTCCGCTCCCGCGATTCCGTCGCGCCGCCTTCTGGCGCGCACTCCGCCGGCTGAGCGCCGCCCGCAGGCACGCGGGGTGAGGTGGTGAGGAGGGCGCGCATGGCCGCGGCGGCCGCGTCTCGGCGCGACCGCCGCGGCGGGTGAGAGTGGTGGTGGTACCGCTCAGAGCGCGGTGATGGTCCACTGGTTGTTGGTGCTGGAGTTCGGGGCCCACATCTGCACGGCCGAGCCGGCCGTGGTGAGGCCCGCGCCGTCCAGCGCGGTGCCGGTGCCCCGGTTGATGATCTGGTAGCGGCCGTTGCCGACGTTGTTGAGCCGCCACTGCTGGTTGTTGCCGCCGTTCCAGGCCGACTGCAGGCAGTTCGCGCCGTTGGCGGTGTTGCCCCAGCTGTCGGCGACCATGCCGTTGGTGCGGTTGACGATGCGGTACCAGCCGCTGCCGAGGTCGACGAGCTGCCACTGCAGGTTGTTGCTGCCGTCGTAGTTCCACTGCTTGAGCGCCGAGCCGGAGGCGACGCTGCCGCCGCTGTCCAGGGCGAGGTTGGTGCTCACGTTGTTGATCCGCACCCAGCCGGTCGGGGTGGGGCCCGAGCCCGGCGCGGGGATGGAGCCGTTGAAGGTCAGCTTGACCACGTAGGCGGGGGCGCTGAACGGGGCGCTGGAGGAGGGCATCGTGATGTGCAGGCCCGAACCGTCCTGGGTGCGCGTGGGCAGGTTGGTGTACTGGCCGGCCGTGGAGCCCAGCAGCTGCACCGACGCCAGGGTGCTCAGGTTGATCCGGTTGGAGCCCAGCGTGCCGATGTTCAGCGTGCCGCCCGGCCAGCCCAGCACCGTGGCGTACAGCACGGTGTTGTCCTTGCTGCGGGTGAAGCGGATGTCGGTGTTGGTGCCGGCCCGCGGCGTGGTGAAGGACCCGCCGCCCATCTGCGTCGGCCCCTCGCCGTAGACCGACCAGGCCCGGGTGGCGTAGATGGACTCGCCGAAGCGCTTGAGGTAGTCGCCGATGCCGAGCAGGACCGACCGCTGCCCGGAGGGGATGGTGCCGTCGGCCATCGGCGCGATGTTGAGCAGCATGTTCCCGTTCTTGCTGACCCGGTCGATCAGCGAGTGGAGCATGGCGTTCAGCGAGTAGTAGCCGATGCCGACGGTGTAGCACCAGCTGGAACTGGAGATGCTGTCGTCGGTCAGCCAGTAGGGGGTCTGGATGCCGGCCGGGCCGCCGCGCTCGTAGTCGAACACCTCGCCCCGGTTGTTGAACCCGTCCTTGTAGGTGGCGACGACGTCCTTGTTCCAGGAGACCGCGCGGTTGTAGTAGTACGATAGGAAGTCCAGCCGCCGGGACTCGGGGAGCTGGGTCAGGTTGAAGTCCTGCCAGATGACGTCGGGCTGGTAGCCGTCGATCACCTCGCGCAGCTTGTCGTACCACAGTTGCTGGTGGGTGGACGCGCCGAGCTGGCCGTACAGCTTCTTCAGCGAGTTGGTCGACTGTGTCGGCACCCACTGGTAGAAGCCGGTGAAGTTGTAGGCGTGGTGCAGCGACACGATCAGCTTGATGCCCTTGGCGCGGATGGCGTCGGCGTGCAGGCGCAGCAGGTCCAGCCGGGGCCCGGTGGCCACGGAGTTCCACTCGTTGACCTGGCTGTTCCACATGGAGTAGCCGTCGTGGTGCTCGGCCACCGGCCCGGCGAACCTGGCCCCGGCGTCGGCGAACAACTGCGCCCACTCGTTGGGGTCGAAGCTGCCGCCCGCGGACTTCAGCTTGGGCGCGAACTGCACGAAGTTCCCGGCCTTGTCCCGGGCGCCGTTGATGAAGTTGTGGTACGGCCACGCGGAGGGATCGCCGTAGACGCTCTTGTGGTGGTTGTTCTCGTTCGACCCGTTGTTGTACATGTTGCGCGGGTACCACTCGTTGGCGAAGGCGGGGACGCTGAACACGCCCCAGTGGTAGTAGATGCCGAACTTGGCGTCCTGGAACCACTCCGGGGCCGGCGGGTGCTGGTCGACCGAGGACCACGACGCGGTGTAGCTCTGCGGGCCGTCGGTCGCGAACGCCGGGCGGAACCCCAGCAGGCCCGAGGCCGCGACACCCCCGGCCCCGGCGAGGAGCGCGCGACGACTGAACTGGTACGAGGACGAAGACGAGGACATGAGCGGGGACCTCTCAGGACCAAGGAGCTCTACTGGGTCACGTGCGTTGTTTCGCCGAGATGACTGGAGTGTCACACCTGAGACATTGGATGTCTTTGTAGACCTCATAGGGGCATCTGTCTAGCCCCTCGCCGATTTCGGAGACGCCGGCCGGGACGGGGCCTGGCACGGAACATCGCGGGATCACGAGGTCGCACGGATGAACGCCGGTTCCGGAGCGGGCACCCGCGATGCCGCTGACGGGTGCGCATGCCGCGGACGCGAGTCTCCCCCGCCACGGTCTTCCGTCCGCAGACAACCCATGTCTGACACCGCCCGCAGATGAACGCCGAGGGCCTGGGCGACTGTAACTTTCAGCGTGCGACGGCGCGCCGGTCTCCGGGACGGCCGGCCCTCAGGATGATCGCCGCAGTGGCGCGAGGGCGGGCTCCGGCAGCGACGGGCCGAGGTTCTCCCGCAACCAGGTCTCGGTGGTGTTCACATGCATGAGCGCGGCCGCCTGGGCCAGGGGCGCGTCGCCGTCGGCGAGCGCGCGGTAGATGGCGGCGTGCTCGGCGATGGTGCGGTCGGCCGCGTTCCCCTCCACCAGGCCCCGCCAGACACGGGCACGCAACGTCCGGCCGGCGATGCCGGCGAGCAGTGCGCACAGGGACCTGTTGCCCGTCGCCTCGAACACCGCCCGGTGGAAGGCGTCGTCGTGGTGGTTGAGCATCTCCACGTCATCGTGCGCGGCGATCATGGCATCGAGATGGCGTGCGACCTCCGCGAGCTGGTCCGCGGTGATGCGCAGCGCGGCCACGCCCGTGGCCACCGGCTCGAACAGGCGCCGCACCTCGGTGATCTCCAGCAGGTCGTCGCCCCGCATCATCTCGACGGCGAGGCCGACCCCTTCGAGCAGCAGCTCCGGCTTCAGGCTCGTGACGAAGGTGCCGTCTCCCCTGCGCACCTCCAGCACGCGGGTCGTGACCAGGGAGCGGACGGCCTCTCTGAGCAGGTTGCGGGAAAGGCCCAGCTCGGCGGCCAGATCCTGCTCTGGAGGCAGCCGCGCGCCGGGGTGGAGGGTCCCGTCCTTGATGAGTTGCCTGATGCGTTCGATCGCCTGCTCGGTCAACGACATAGACGAATCTTCGTACCTCAGGACGGAGGAGAGCCACCCCACCCCCGTCCGAGAACGCCATCGAGGGCCACAGACATGTGATGAATCGGCTGATTCGGCACGACTCATCGATCATCGGACGCGTCCGGCCGTCCGCCCGAGAGGACGCCATCTCCGGCCCTCGCGGGGTCCCGGCGAATCCGTCCCATGAGGTCTGGACACCGGCCAGGTTTGGCCATAGAAAGACATCCCATGTTCTTGTCGATGATGAGCGCTTGTGCGGCTCCTCGCCGGAGTCCCGCGTCCCGCGGCGCGGACCCCGCCCGAGCCCGCGGCGCGGCCCGCCACGGCGATCCCCCATCGTGGTGATCCTTGAGGAGAGACGATGAAACACAGAAGGTTCGCGCTGGCCGCGGCCCTCGCTATGTCGGGGTGCCTCGCCGCGGCATGCGGCGGCGGTGGCACCGGCGGTGGCGGCGGCGGTGAGAAGGGCGCGCCGGCGAAACCGCTCATCGGCGTCGACTACCCGCGGTCGGACACCGACTTCTGGAACTCCTACATCAGGTACGTGCCCCGGTTCGGCGGCGAGCTCGGAGCCGATCTGAAGACCACCAACTCCCAGAACGACATCTCCACGCTCACCGCCAATGTCCAGAGCCTGGTCGGCCAGGGCGTGCGCGGCATCGTCATGGCCCCCCAGGACACCGCCGCGGTGGCGCCCACGCTGCAGCAGCTCGAGACCAAGAAGATCCCCGCCGTTCTCGTGGACACCCGGCCCGACCAGGGGAACGCCTTCATGGTCGTGCGCGCCGACAACCGCGCCTACGGCGAGAAGGCCTGCCGGTTCCTGGGCGAGAAGCTCAAGGGCAACGGCAAGGTGGTCATGCTCCAGGGCGACCTGGCGTCCATCAACGGCCGAGACCGCACCGAGGCCTTCAACGAGTGCATGAAGCAGAACTACCCGCAGATCAAGGTGTTCGGCGAGGCCGCGAACTGGGACGGCGCGGTGGCCGCGCAGAAGCTCTCCACGGTCCTCACCGCCAACCCCGACGTCAAGGGCGTCTACATGCAGTCGAGCTTCGCCCTGGCCGGCACCCTGCAGGTGCTCAAGCAGCGCGGCCTGCTGGTCAAGCCGGAGGACCCCAAGCACGTCTTCGTCGTCTCCAACGACGGCATTCCCCAGGAGCTCAAGGACATCGCCTCCGGCGACATCGACGCGACCGTCTCCCAGCCGGCCGACCTGTACGCCAAGTGGGCCCTGTCGTACGCCAAGGCCGCGATCGACGGCAAGACCTTCCAGCCGGGCAAGACCGACCACGACAGCACGATCGTGCAGGTCCGCGCGGGGCTGCTCGAAGACCAGCTGTCCGCGCCCCTGGTCACCGCCGACGGCGGCACCTACGGAGGCGTCCCCAGCGTCAAGCACGACGACAAGTCGCTATGGGGCAACAACCTGAACTGAGAGGGCAAGGGTCATGGGCGACCACGCGGGAGCGACCGCGAAACCCGCGCCCGCACGCGACGGCGAGCCGGCCCCCGCCGACGGGCCGGTCGCCGAGGCGGAGCGCGTCACCAAGAGATATGGCGAGACCGTCGCGCTGGACGGCGCGCACATCACGATCATGCCGGGACGGACGCACGCTCTGGTCGGACGCAACGGCGCGGGCAAGTCGACCCTGGTCTCCATCCTGACCGGGCTGCAGCCGCCGGACGAGGGGGAGATCCGCTTCGCCGGGGCCCCCGCTCCGCGGCTCGCCGACCGGGACGCCTGGCGTGAGCGGGTCGCCTGCGTCTACCAGAAGTCCACCATCATCCCCGAGCTGACCGTGGCCGAGAACCTCTACCTGAACCGGCACAAGCGCAACCGGCTCGGGCTGGTCGACTGGAAAAGCGTGTGGCGCAAGGCGTCGGAGCTGCTGGAGACGTGGTCGGTGGACGTCGACGTCCGGCGGCCTGCGCGGGAGCTCGGGGTGGAGCAGCGGCAGTTCGTGGAGATCGCCCGGGCGCTGTCGTTCGGCGCGCGGTTCATCATCCTGGACGAGCCCACCGCCCAGCTCGACGGCGCGGCGATCTCCCGGCTGTTCGAACGCATGCGCGCCATGCGCGAGCAGGGCGTCACGTTCCTGTTCATCAGCCACCACCTGCAGGAGATCTATGAGATCTGCGACACCGTCACGGTGTTCCGCGACGCCCGGCACATCCTCACCGCGCCGGTGGCCGAGGTTCCGCAGGGCGACCTGGTGGGGGCGATGACCGGCGAGGCCGCGGGCCTGCGGGAGCGGCGGATCCGTCCGGCCGTGCCCTCGGAAGCGCCGGTCGTCCTGGACGCCAAAGGACTGGGCGACGGCGAGCTCTACCACGACGTGGACCTGCGGGTCCGCGCCGGGGAGATCGTCGGGCTGGCCGGGCTGGGCGGCAGCGGGAAGACCGAGCTCGCCGAGGCCGTCGTGGGGCTGCGGGCGCCCCGGTCGGGGACGGTGGAGGTGGCCGGGAGCCGCCCGCGGCCCGGCAGCGTCCCGGCGTCGCTGACCATGGGCGTGGGGTTCGTCCCCCGGGACCGCCATCACCAGGGCCTGGTCCCGCTGATGTCGATCGCCGACAACACCACGCTGACCATCCCCGAGCGGCTCGGGCCCGCGGGCTTCGTCAGCGGCCGGCGCAAGGACCGGCTGGCCCGCGAGATGATCGACAATCTGGCGATCAAGACCCCCGGCCCCGAACTGCCCGTCACAGGGCTGTCCGGGGGGAACCAGCAGAAGGTCGTGATGGCCCGCGCGCTGGCGAACGGCCCCCGCCTGCTCGTGCTCATCACCCCGACCGCCGGGGTCGACGTCCGCTCCAAGGAGTTCCTGCTCGGCAAGGTCGAGGAGATCGCCGGGACCGGGACCGGCATCGTGATCGCGTCGGACGAACTCGACGACCTGCGGCTGTGCGACCGGGTGCTGGTGATGTTCCATGGCCGCGCCGTCGCGGAACTGCCCGCCGGCTGGCACGACCACGAGATGGTGGCCGCCATGGAAGGAGTCGACCTCGATGCCTGAGACCACCACCGCGCCGTCCGGCACCGGACGCCCGCCGGGCTCCCCGTCCTCGGAGGGCACCGGACCGGGAAGGCGGCGCGCCGGGCCGCGCCTGGCGCGGCTGCGCGACCTGGCCCTGGTCCCCGCGATCATCGTGATCGCGATCGTCGGGCAGGTCGTCCACCCGATCTTCCTGCAGGCCGACAACCTGATCAACATCCTGCAGACCATGTCGGAGATCTCGCTGCTGGTGCTCGCGCAGACGCTCGTCCTGGTCGCCGGCAGGATGGACCTGTCGCTGGAGTCGACGTTCGGGCTGGCGCCCGGCGTGGCCGCCTGGGTGACGGTCGCGGCGGGGACGGGACACGGGCTCGGCCTGCTGTCGGGCGCCTGGGCCATCCCGGTCACCCTCGCGGTCGGGGTGCTGGCGGGGGTGGTGAACGCGCTGTTCATCGTCCGCTTCGGCCTGAACGGGTTCATCGTCACCCTCGGCATGCTGATCGTGCTGCGCGGCCTTCTCACCGGCATCTCGGGCGGGCAGACCTTCTTCAACCTCCCCTCGTCCATGACCTACCTGGGCTCGGCGTTGTGGCTCGGCATCCCCGCGTCCATCTGGGTCTGCCTGCTGCTGTTCGCGGCCGGCGTGGTGCTGCTGGGGTTCACCGGCTTCGGCCGCTCGCTGTACGCGATCGGCGGCAACGTCGACGCGGCCAAGGCCGCGGGAATCCGCACCGACCGGGTGCTGTGGATCACGCTGATCACCGCGAGCGTGCTCGCGGCGCTCGGCGGCCTGATGCTCGCGGGCCGGCTCGCCTCCGTCGCCGCCGGTCAGGGAAACGGGGCGATCTTCACCGTGTTCGCCGCCGCCGTCATCGGCGGGGTCAGCCTCAACGGCGGCAAGGGGACGGTGTTCGGCGCGTTCACCGGCATCCTGCTGCTCTACATGATCCAGAACGTGCTGACCCTCGCGGGCGTCCCGGCCCAGTGGATCGGCGCGCTCAACGGGGCGATCATCCTCACCGCGCTGGGGATCTCGCGGCTCACCGGCGGCAAGACACAGGAGTGAACCGGGGACGGCGGTGGCCGGGCCCGGGCGACCAGATGGTCCGCCCGGCCCCCGCCGGCTCTGGCCCGGACGCCTGAGGCGGTGACGGCGGTGCCCGTCCGCCGCGCGCCCCGGCGTCGATGGTCAGGTGCTCGGCCGGGTCGACCGCGGTCCCGGCGACGCCCGCGTCAGCCTCCCCAGCGGTGCCCGTCGGGGTAGCGGTAGGCGGCGACGGAGCCGGGGTGCATGCGGGCGCTGTAGCCGGGGGCCTCGGGCAGCCGGTAGCGGCCGCCCTCGACCCGGACCGGGTCGGTGAAGTGCTCGTGCAGATGGTCGACGTACTCCAGCACCCGCCCTTCGAGACGGCCGCTCACGCAGACGTAGTCGATCACGGAGATGTGCTGGACCAGCTCGCACAGGCCGACGCCGCCGGCGTGCGGGCAGACGGGCACGCCGAACTTGGCGGCCATCAGCAGCACAGGGACGATCTCGTTGACCGAGGCCAGGCGGCAGGAGTCGATCTGGCAGAAGTCGATCGCCCCGGCCTGGAGGAGCTGCTTGAACATGACGCGGTTGTGGCAGTGCTCCCCGGTGGCCACTCCCACGGGGGCGACCGCCTTGCGGATGGCGGCGTGGCCCAGGATGTCGTCGGGGCTGGTCGGCTCCTCGATCCACATCGGCTCGTACGACGCCAGCCGGTTCACCCACTCGATGGCCTGCGGCACGTCCCACACCTGGTTGGCGTCGATGAGCAGCGTGCGGCCGCCGAGCTCCTCCCGGGCGATCGACAGGCGGCGCACGTCGTCCTCGACGTCCGCGCCCACCTTGAGCTTGACGTGGGTCCAGCCCTCGGCGACGGCCTCACGGCACAGGCCGCGCAGCTTGTCGTCGTGGTAACCCAGCCATCCTGGGGAGCTGGTGTAGGCCGGGTATCCCCGCTCGGCGAGCTCGGCGACGCGCCGCTCGCGCGTGGGAGCGAGCGCGGCCAGCATCTCGACGGCCTCGGCGGCCGTGAGCACGTCGGACAGATAGCGCAGGTCGCAGGCCGCGACCAGCTCTTCGGGGGGCATGTCCGCGACCAGCCGCCACAGCGGCTTCCCGGCCCGCCGGGCGGCCAGGTCCCAGGCGGCGTTCAGCACGGCCGCCGCCGACAGGTGCACCACGCCCTTCTCCGGGCCGAGCCAGCGCAGCTGGCTGTCGCCCATGATCTCCCGGTAGAGGCCGCCGAGGTCGCGGGCCAGCTCGTCCACGTCGCGGCCGGTCAGCCGTGCCCCGATCTGCCGGGCCGCCGCCACGCACAGGTCGTTGCCGCGCCCGATGGTGAACGTCAGACCGTAGCCCGCCAGCTCGGCGTCGTCGGTCACGAGGACGACGTAGGCGGCCGAGTAGTCGCCGTCGGGGTTCATCGCATCGGACCCGTCGAGGGTGGCCGAGGTGGGGAACCGGACGTCGATCACGTTCACCGAGGTGATTGTCGGCATGAACCAGCTCCCATTGATCCGATGAATACGCCCTGGACAGTAGAATCGCATCCGGCTCGGGACAAGTAAATCCACGTTGCGCGACTCCCCTGTCTTCCCGCAAACCCGATGAATCCCCTACCCGCGCCCCGCGACGTCCACCTCGCCGTCACAGAGCGGGACCGAGCGGCGAGCGGTCACCGGGTGGGCCTGGCGGCCGAGAACGACCTCGCGTACCCGGAGCCCAGAACGCGGGGGAAGACGCCACCGGGTGGCGGGGACGACCTCGGCATGCTCCGCGAGCCGCGGGCGGCGCGGCGCGCGCCGGGCGCATGACGAAGACAGGCGGCGACGGCGGCGACGGGGTGGAGCACGACCTCGCGTCTCCGGGGCCGGGACGAGCGGCCGGCGGCCTCCCGGGAGGCTAACGTGGTCCGCGTGCCCGACCTCGCCGCAGCTCCTCCTCGCACCCCGGCGCACCGGCGGGGAAGCCGGCGGGACACGGCCACGCTGGTGGGTTTCGCGCTGGCCTTCGGCCTGCTCGACGTCGTGATCTGCCTCAGCAGCCGGCCCACCACGGGGTGGGCGGGCCCGCGCGCCGATCTGCTGCTGCAGCTGGCGGTGGACGCCTCGCTGGTGTTCCTCGGCCGGTTCCCGCGCCAGGTCAGCGGGGTGGTGCTGGTGGTCGTAGCGCTCACGCTGTTCTCGGACGCCTTCTCCCCCGGCCTGTTCTCGCCCGTCGAGCCGGCCAGCCCGCTCGCGTTGCCCCGGGCCACGCCGGTGGTGGTCATCTACCTGGTCAGGCGGCAGCCGCAGCGGGTCGCGCTGCCGCTCGTCGCGCTGTTCGCGCTGGCCGGCAGCCGGCTGTGGGAGCCGAGCTGGACCGTCACGCCGGTCGGGCTGCTCAGCACGACGGGCCCGGCCGTGGTCGTGCTCTACCTCGACGCGCGCAGGCAGTTGCTGCGGTCGCTGCGCGACCGCGCCGAGCGCGCCGAGCGCGAGAAGCACCTGCTGGCCGCGCAGGCACGATCCGAGGAGCGCCGCCGGCTCGCCGCGGAGATGCACGATGTGCTCAGCCACGGCGTGAGCCTCATGGTGCTGCACGCCGGGTCCTTGGGCGTGACCTCCTCCGACCCCGCCGTACGCGAGGCCGCCGAGGAGATCAGGGCGGCCGGCGCGATGGCCCTCGACGAGCTGCGCGACCTCATCGGCGTGCTCAACGGCGAGCCGGACGACACCCGCGTCCGCCGGGCGGACGGCGAACCGGGCGCGACCCGCGTCCGCCGGGCGGACGGCGAACCGGGCGCGACCCTCGCCCACCCGCCGGGGCCGAGCCGCCGCCCCGCCGGCGCGCGGCGGCACGCGCCCCCGGTGCCCGACCCGGCGGCCCGGGCCGAGGAGTCGGCGGCCGCCGGCTTCCCGGTCGAGCTGGACGTCGAGGGCGAGCGGTCGCTGATGTCGCCCACGATCGCGCGCACGGTGCACCGCATCGTGCGGGAGGCGCTGACCAACACCCGCAAGCACGCGCCGGGCGCCCACGTTCGGGTCCGGCTGCGCTATCGGCCGGACGGCGTCACCGTCCGCGTGGTCAACGGCGCCGCCGCGCGTCCGGCCGACGAGGTGCTGGCCGGCAGCGGGTCCGGGCTCGGCCTGGCCGCCCTGGGGCACCGGGTCGACGTGGTCGGCGGCACTCTGCGCGCGGGCCCCACCGGCGACGGCGGCTTCCTGGTCGCCGCGGAGCTGCCGGCGTACGTCCCGGCCTCGCAGACCGATGGCAGGCCCGCCACCGCCCACGGCTGACCCCGATGCCTCGCCGCTGACGCCGCTGATACGTGAATGACCCCGGCTGGCGTGGCTCTCCACCCTGGCCACGTGCCGGAGATGATCGGCGCCGGGTCGGCGGGTCGTGGTACGGCGATCCCGGCGGCTGCTACGGCGCCCGAGCCGGTGATCGTGGATGGCCGGCGCATCGGCGACCGCGACCGGCAACTTTCGTTGTCGCCGGAGCCCACCTTGTGCCGTAGCCCCCGCCCCGCGTACCCGGGTTGCATGGAGGACGGAACCGCTGGGTCCGGTATCCGCCGGCGCGTTCCCGAGGGCCGCTGGCCGAGCAGGGAGGTGGGCGGGCCGGTGGACGGACCCGCCGGGACGACAGGGGCGACGCCCGCCCATCCCCTTCGCGGCCTCCCGGCGGCGAGACACGGACGCACGATGTGGAGTGAACACCCATGAAGAACCGGCCTCGCGGCGAGCGCAACCGGCTCGCCGCGCTCACCCTGGTGGTCCTCGGGCCGTTGGTCGCCGAACTCGCCCTGGGCTCCACGCCGGTGCGGATGGCATGGCTGCTGTTGCTGTGGCTGCCGATCTACGGCGCTGGGGTCCTGCTCATCCGCGAGCTGGTACGCCGCTTCCGCGGCGGGTGGCTCAGCGTCATCCTGCTCGGGGTGGCCTATGAGCTGGTCGAGGACGGCATCGCCCTGCAGGCCCTGTCCAGCCCTCACCTGTACGGCGCGGCCGGCTGGGCCCCCCGGGTGCTCGGCCTCAACAGCGCCTATCTGGAGGCCAACCTGCCCTACCACGTGGTGTTCAGCGTGACCGTCCCGATCCTGCTGACCGATCTGCTCTTCCCGCGCCACCGCCACGTGCCCTACCTCGGCCGGACCGGGCTGGTCGTCACCGGCCTGTGCGCCCTGGCCGGGGTGGCCCTGCTGAGGGTCAGCGTGCCCCCGAACCAGGATCCGGGGTACATGGCGCCGCCCGGTGTGCTGCTGGGGTGCCTGGCGGCCGTCGCCGTTCTCGCCGTGATCGCCCTCGGTGTGCTGCCGAGGCGCGCCGCGCGTCCACGCACCGACGCGCGGGTGCCCTCCGCCCGGGCGCTGGCGGGGGGCGGCTTCCTCGCCGCCCTCGCCTTCATGGGCCTGCTGTTCCCCTTCTGGGGGGCCGCACAGCCGGCCTTCACCCATGGCCTGTGGGTTCTGCTCCCGATGGCGGCCGCCGCCGTCGCCGCCGTGGGCACAGGACTGCTCGTCCACCGATGGTCGGCCTCGTCGCGATGGGACGATCGGCGGTGCCTGGCCCTGGCGGGCGGCGCGCTGATCGCGCACACGGTCTTCGGGGTCGTGGGCGTGGCCGACACGGCCCTGGACAGGGCGGGTCTGGTCGTCCTCGGCCTGCTCACCGCCTGGCTCCTGCTCGTGCTGGCCCGCCGTCCACCGGCGGCGGCGACGGGCTGAGCCGGGCCGTCGCGCACGCGCCGGTGGCGTCACCACCGGCGTACCCGGGTGGCCGGCGGGTCTCAGCCGGTGAGCCCGGCCTCGTGGGCCAGCAGGCCGGCCTGCGTACGGTTCGCGCAGCCCAGCTTCGTCAGCATGCGGGAGACATAGCTCTTCACCGTCGCCTCGGACAGGTGGAGCCTGGCCGCGATCGCGGCGTTCGACATCCCTTCGCCGAGGCAGACCAGCAGGTCGATCTCGCGCTCGGTGAGCTCGTCCAACCGGGTCCTGGCCTGCTGGACGCGCTGGTGCCGGCCGGCCGAGGCGGCGACCACGCGGCGCGTGGCCTCCCTGGACATCACGGTGTGCCCCTCGGCCGCGACGCGGACCAGGCCGATCAGGTCCTCCGGCGGCGTCGTCTTCAGCAGGAACCCCGACGCGCCCGCGCTCAGGGCCTTCATCACATGAGCGTCGGTGTCGAACGTCGTGAGCGCCACCAGCGCCGGAGCGGCCGGCATCGCGGCGATCTTCTCGATGGCGGTCAGCCCGTCCACCTCGGGCATCCGCAGGTCCATCAGCATCACGTCGGGCCGGAAGCGCACGGCGGCCTCGATCGCCTCGGCCCCGTCCTGCGCCACGCCGACGACCTCGATGTCGCCGGCCGAGCTCAGCACGGTCCGCAGGTGCGCCAGCACCATGGGCTCGTCGTCGACGAGGACCACGCGGATCGCGGTGCGGGCGCTGTCGGCGGACACCCCCGCAGTATCGCATCACGACCGGCCGGATGAGGCTCCCCGAGCACGACGGTCCCACCATGCCTTTCGCCCGCACAACCGATTCGCGATCGCAAGCATGGAGCACGCGGCATATCAGGACTTCACGCGCCCGATGCGCCGCCTGGACACAACCACGGGTTGTGGCCATAGGGTACCCGGATGGACCTCGACACCGTCCGGACCTTCGTCGCCGCCGCGGACGCGGGACGGTTCCAGGAGGCCGCCGCCGAGCTGGCGGTCACCCAGCAGGCCGTCTCCAAGCGCATCGCCGCGCTGGAGCGCGACCTCGGCGTGCGGTTGTTCACCCGGACCGCGCGCGGCGCCGAGCTCACCATCGACGGGCAGGCGTTCCTGCCCCACGCGCGCGAGCTGTTGCGCGTCGCCGAGCGCGCGGTCGGGTCCGTGCGCCCCGGCAGCCGTCCCCTGCGCGTCGACGTGATCGCCTCGCGCGGCGCGGCGTCGGGCCTGATGCGAGACTTCCACCGCGCGCACCCCGAGATCGAACTCGACGTGGTGATGCTGCTCGAGATCGAGACGGCCGTCGCCGCCATCCGGTCCGGTGCGATCGACGCGTCCTTCCGCGCCGTCGCCGTGCCCGGCCGGCCTCTTCCCGAGGACTTCGCGTCGGTCCGGGTGCTGGACGAGCGGCTCCAGCTCCTCACCGGCCCCGCCCACGCGCTGGCGGGCGCGCGGTCGGTGACCGTCGCGCAGCTCGCCGGGCACCGCATCTGGATGCCCGGCCTGGTCCCCGGAACCGAGTGGACCGCCTACTACGACGACCTGGTCGCCGAGTTCGGCCTCACCATCGAGGCGACCGGCCCCAATTTCGGCTCCGACGCGCTCCTGGACACCATCGCCGACACCCCGGCCCTGGCCACCTTCATGGGCGAGCGGACGCGCCTGGTCTGGCCCGCCGACTACGGCCTGCGCCGCATCCCGGTGACCGGCCCGACGCCCGTCTACCCGCATTCGCTCCTGTGGCACCGCGACAACCCGCACCCCGCGCTGGCCACGCTCCGCGCCCACCTCGCCGCCACGGCGGCCGGCCACGACGCCGCCGGCACCTGGGCCCCGGACTGGGTCGTCCCACGGTGAACGCCGCGTCCGGCCCTGAGGGCGGCGTCAGCGGACGGAGGACACCGCGATGCCCATTCCGTCGCGCAGGCCGGTGCCGGCGTCGGTGAAGGCGCGCCGCGGCGGGGTGTTGCCGTTGGCCAGCCGGTCGAAGGCGAGGACGGTGCCGGGGCTGTCGAACGCGGCGGCTTTGGTGAGCACGTAGATGGTGCCGTCGACCTGGCTGCCGACGATGCCGGTGATCACCTTCCCGGCCAGGCCGGTCGCCGGGCCGGAGATCACGCGCACCGGGGCGGCGTCCCCGCTCGCGGTGCCGGCGTACACGTTGATGTGGGTCTGCTGGCCCTGGCTGACGGCGACGTAGAGCCGGCCGGTGAAGGGTGAGTAGGAGACGGCGACCTGGTCGCAGGTGCTGGAACAGCTGCCCAGGCCGGTGTGCGGCCCGGCGATGACCCGTGCCGGTGTGGAGCCGCCGATCGAGCCGCTGGTGAAGTACTCCACCGCGTTGCCGTTCGCGCGCACCACCGCGGCGATGACATATCCGGACGGGTCGGTGGTCAGGACGCCCGGCCAGGGGTGGAACGACTCGTCGGTCGGGATCTGGCGTACCGCGGGCACCGTGTAGAGGTTCGCGGGGGTGCCGCTCGCATTCGGCGCGGCCACCGCGATCATGGCCTCGGCCTGGCCGGTCGCCACGTACGCGAACCCCGCGGCGTCCACCGCCACCGCCCGGGAGTCCGGACCGGCGACGCGGAAGATCCGGCCCGGCGTCGTGGCCCCCGGCGGGTAGACGAGGGTGGTCGCGTCCGACAGGAAGCTCTGCGCGTAGGCGTTCCCCCGGGTGTCGAAGGCGATTCCCCACGGCCCCCAGTAGGTGTTGGGGTCGCCCGGGTCGGCCAGTTGCCGCACCGGCGACACCGCGCCCGAGCTCCCGGTGGGGTAGGCCGTCACCGGTCCGCGGGTGTTGGCGACGTACAGCAGTTCCGGGCCGGTGGGGAACGGCGTCGGACTGACGGAGGGCCCGCCGGAGGGCACGGCGGACGGCACGGCGGCCGTGGCCCTGGCCGTGGGGAAGCCGCCCAGCCACCCCGTGCCCGCTACGACCGCGAGCGCGGCCACGACACCTGCCACACCCAACCGCTCTGATAAACCACGCCGCATGCGCACAACGTCGCACCGCACCGGCCGTAAGGCAACGGCCCGCGACACCGAGGAAGTCACCCCCCGCCGTGGAGGCACCGGCTTGGACCCCACGATGGGTAATCGCCCACGGTAGCGACTTGATCACCCGCCCCGGCCCATCTCACCGCCGGCCGGCCCCGGATGAACCTTTCACGCCGGACTCAGTGGACGGCCGGCGCGTCGTCCACGGCGGCCAGGAACTCGGCGAACGGCCGGTCGACCACTGACCATCGCGCCTGACGAGAACCTCCGCACAGACTCGTCACTTTTTCTCCAGTGGACCGCGCTGTAATGGCCGCTACGTGTCCTGAGGAGAAAGGTCAGCTTATGAGCCGGTTCGACAACGGGTGGGGCGCGGACGGATGGGCCGTGCCACCCGGCGGGGGGAACCTGGTCGAGCTGGGTGGTCCGCACCGGCCGGAGATCCTGGTGCGCGGCGCCGAGGTGGGAGGCGAGTTGGGCGCCTTCGTGTTCCACCATGACGTCATCGAGGAGAATCCGCCGCACGCCCACCACGACTTCATGAAGATCGCCTACGTGCTGGAGGGCGAGTACGCGTTCCGCGTCGGCGACGCCGAGTTCGAGGGCGGCCCGGGCACCACCGTGGTCGTGCCCCGCGGCTCGTACCACACGTTCGTGACGCCGACCGGCGGCAAGCTGCTCTTCGTCAGCGCCCCCTCCGGCAACGAGGAGCTCTTCCTGGAGATGGGACGCCTCGGAGCGGACCCGTCGCCAGGGCAACTGCTCGCCCTCGACGAGCGCTTCGGGACCACCCGCCTGCCGGGCGACGAGGGCCGCCCGTGGCGTCAGCCGCGCTGACCCCGTCGTCGGACGGAAAGCCGGCGACGACCCGTGGCTGTACAACTGCATGGACGACCCCGACCAGCGTGCCATCGTCGACGCGGTCAACAGGGCCCAGCTCTACGCGCGGCGCAAGGGCACGCTCAATGTGGCCGCGGCCGGCAACGCCGGCGCCGACCTCGGCGCGGACGCGATCGTGGACGACAGAAGCCCGGGCGGCGACAAGTACCAGATCCCGGACACCCCGGGGAAGGACGGCCGCATCCTGTCCACCTTGCCGAACGGCCGGTACGGCTACCTTCAGGGCACCTCGATGGCGTCCCCGCACGTGGCCGCCGTGGCCGCGCTGCTGAAGTCGGCGCACCCGCACGCCACCCCCGGCCCAGCTCCAGGCCCTGCTGAAAGCGCACGCCGACAACCCGGGGTGCCCGAGCGGCCCCTACGACGGCAACGGCGACGGAGTCGCGGACGCGACCTGCTCCGGCGACGAGCACGTCAACGGCTTCTACGGCCACGGCGTCGTCAACGCGCTGCGCGCGGTCAAGTAGGCCCTGCCCTGGCCGATGGTGCGGCTTCCGCCGAGGGTCTGGATGAGCGACTGGAACCGCACCGCTCCCCTCCCCTCCGCCGGACCGCCGGCCTGCTCGGACGACCTCTTCGGAGATACCCCCTTACGAGCACCCACGTCCGCTCACCGTCACGCGGGCCACCGGTCGAGGCGGCGAGAGCGGCGAACCTTGACGAACGGTTGGTCCGCGAGTCGCTCGGCCGACCGTGGTCGATGGCGAGGTCCGAGAGCCGCCCGCCGTCCGGGGCGCGAGTCCGGCGGTCCTCAACACACGCGGCCGCTGTATTGCCCGATCACGGCCGAAAGTATCGGAATTCCGCAAAAACTTCTGGAAGGGGGCCCAATAGCACTTGACGACGGCATCCCATGATCATTTCGGGAGGCCATCCGCCCTCCACCCGGCACGTGATCGGCCTGTTCACTACGAAAGTTTCATCCTGTGCGCCAGGCACAGGCGCGAACAATCCCTGGTCAGCACGTGTGGAGGAGCACCCCGCGGGACCGGCGCCCCGCACCGGAAGTCAAGCTACTTGACATCCGTGATCAGGTCGTATTTGCTCCCTCGCACCACACCTTTTCAGCACGTGTGCGGCGCACTGATAACCCGCCGCCGAACCTTGGCGCTGATATCCCGGTTCCCGTTTCACAGCACCCGGCATTCGATGCCGCTGATGGAAAGGAACGCAGAAATGTTATCGACATCGGCCCGGTCCGCACGGCCAGAGGGAATCGCAAATGTTGAAGCATAGGTCAATCCTCGGGGCCGTGGCGCTCGCGGCGGCCGTCGTCCTCGCGACAGGGCACGCGGCGATGAGCAGCGGCAGCAGCACAGGAAACTCGGCGTCCGCCGCCGCCGCGCTCGCGGGCACCGCGGGATGCGGTAAGACCCCGACGCTGACCAGCGGGACGCGGAGCATCACGACCAGCGGCAAGAACCGCCAGTACATTCTGCGGATTCCTTCGAACTACAACAACAACACCCCCTACCGCCTGATCTTCGGCCTCCACTGGCTGAACGGCACCATGAACGCCGTCGACTCGGGCGAAAGCGCCGGGGCCTCCTGGTCCTACTACGGGCAGCGGCAGCTGTCCAACAACACCGCGATCTTCGTCGCGCCGCAGGGCTTCAACAACGGGTGGGCCAACAACGGCGGCGAGGACGTCACCTTCATCGACGACATCATGCGGCAGGTCGAGTCGGACCTGTGCGTCGACACCTCGCTGCGTTTCGCCATGGGGTGGAGCTACGGCGGCGCCATGAGCTTCTCCCTCGCGTGCAGCCGCGCGACGGTCTTCCGCGCGGTCGTGGTGTACTCCGGCGCGCAGCTCAGCGGATGCAGCGGCGGCACCCAGCCCATCGCCTACATGGGACTGCACGGCATCACCGACAACGTGCTCAACATCTCCCAGGGACGGGCGCTGCGCGACAAGTTCGTGCAGCTCAACGGCTGCACCGCGCAGAACCCGCCCGAGCCGGGTTCCGGCAGCCGGTCGCACATCATCACCGCCTACTCCGGATGCCGCGCCGGATACCCGGTCGTCTGGGCCGCCTTCGACAACGGCCACACGCCCGCCCCGGTGGACGGGACCTACACCGCGGACGGCGCCCAGACCTGGACCAAGGGCGAGGTGTGGAAGTTCATCTCCCAGTTCACCAGCACCGGCAACCCCAATCCCACTCCCACCCCCACGCCGACCGTCACCCCGACCGTCACCCCGACGCCGACCGTCACCCCGTCCCCCACGACGGACTTCCGTCTGCGCAACGAGGGCGCCGGCCGCTGCGTCGACTCCCCCAACAGCGCCACCGCCAACGGCACCCAGCTCCAGGTCTACGACTGCCACACCAACGCCAACCAGCGCTTCACCTACAACTCCGGCCGGCTGGAGATCCTCGGCAAGTGTGTGGACTCTCCGACCAACGCCGGCTCCGGCACCCGCGTCCAGCTGTGGGACTGCCACACCAACAGCAACCAGCAGTGGACCTTCACCTCCAGCGGCACCATCACCAACGGCGCCAACAACCTCTGCCTCAACGCCGCCGGCACCGGCAACACCTCCGGCGTGACCATCGCCACCTGCAACGGCCAGGCCACCCAGAGATGGACCAGGGCATGACCACCCACTAGCCGATGACGAACGTCGGGTCCAGGCGACTCCGCCTGGACCCGACGTGACATTTCCGCTTCGCCGGAGACCTTCGAAAATATTCGCGTGCGCCGTGAGTGCGGCCGGGTGTTGCATGGGCCAGATGATCGACGAACCGCTGGAACGACTGCGCGCCGCCGCCCGACGCACCCGTGAACTGGCTCTGCACCGGGCGAGCACCGGCCTGGGGCACCAGGACGCCGACGACGACATCGGCACGATCGGCACGGACGGAGCCCTCGGGTTCGACCCGTTCCCCCTGCTGGAAGCCCTCCATCACCACGGCGTCCGAGCCGTCGTGATCGGGCAGGTCGCCGGCATCATGCATGGGTCCACCGAACCGACCGGCGATCTGGACCTGCTCTGGGATGGCGCCCCCGCTCACGCCCCAGCCCTGGCGGCCGCCTTGACCTCCGTCGACGCCCGGCTCTCCGACGAAGCAGGCGACCCCCTGCCTACTCACCCGGATTCCCTTCTCCGCCCCAAAGTGCAGTTCACCTCACCCGCGGCCGGCGGGGACTGCTGCACCCCGGCGCTCCCCTGGGGCGACCTTCGCCCCAGAGAGTTCCTCGACCACGCGGTCACCGCGGTCGACCCGGGCGGCCTGGAAGTCCACTACGTCTGCCGAGAGGACCTGATCCGGATGCGCCGCGCCATAGGCCGCCCCAAGGACCTGCGCCGAGCAGCCGAACTGCGAGAGCTGTGAGAACTGTGCGACGTCGTCAGACCGGGGCTCACAACAGTCCTCTCTTCACGAGGTTCGTCATGAGGTCGCGGACTCCGAAGTCCCAAGGTGCGCAGTCCTCGGCGTGCTGGACGCGGTTGACCAGGGTGCCGAGGGCGGGGGAACCGATCCGCACCACGTCGCCGGTCTTGTGCGTGAACCCCTCGCCCGGGTGGTCGCGGTCCTGGATGGGCGCGAACATCGTGCCGAGCATCAGGACCGCGCCGTCGGGATACTGATGGTGCGGACCGATCAGTTGCCGCACCAGCGCTTCCGGATCGCGTGACATTCGCGCCATCTCCGAGACCGCCTCGAGGCGGAAGCCGTCCTCGCCTTCGATCTCCAGCCGCACCACCAGGCCGCGTACCTGTTCCAGGTCGAACCGCTCGTCGAAGAGCCGGATCAGGGGGCCGAGCGCGCACGAGGCGTTGTTGTCCTTCGCCATCGGCAGCAGGAGCGCGGATCGGCCCTCGACATCCCGGAGGTTGACGTCGTTGGCGAGCGCCGCCCCCACGATCCGGCCACTCGACTGGACGATGAGCGACACCTCGGGCTCGGGGTTGTTCCAGGTCGAGGCTGCGAGCACCCCGACGGGCACCGCGGTTCCCATGGCGGACAGGACCTGCCCCTTGGTGAAGATCTCGGCGTCCGGGCCGATCCCGACCTCCAGGTACTGGCTCCAGATGCCCTCGGCGACGAGCAGGGTCTTCAGCCGCGCCGCCTCCTCCGAACCTGGCGTCAGGTCGTGAAGATCGGCGCCGACGCCGGCGAGCATCCGCCGGCGGATGTCCGCCGCGAGTGCCATGTCGCCGCCGGCCCGCTCCTCGATGACGCGTTCGATCATCGAGACGGGGAAGGTCACCCCGGCGGCCTTGAGCGCCTGGAGGTCGACCGGTGCGAGGAGCCAGGGCCGGGTGTGGTCCCGGTCCGCGGCCCCGGTGTTGGCGAGCACGTCCCCGAAGCCGCCGACATGCCGGCCATCGAGCGCGGAGACCACGGCGGCGGGGTCCGGCAGCTCGCAGATGTCGCGGACCGTCGGGAAGTCCGCGCTGATGTCGATGACCTCTCCGTCGCGGACCACCACGGGTGAGGGCCCTTCGACGAGAGGATCCCAGATCCGGCCGATCAGGACACCGTCCGCGGCATCGTCCGGCAGCGCGTCCGCGGCCGTCCCGAACCAGGCGGCCTCGGCGGCGAGCTCATCGGGCGATGACCAGATCATTTGCCGTCTCCCAGGTTGAAGAAGGACCGCTCGTCCGCGGGCCGGATGTCGAAGACGGCGTCTTGGAACATCCGCAAGGGGTGGGGGGTGAAGGGATGCCGTGCGATCGCCTCGAGATCGAGCTCGATGCCGAGACCGGGCCCGGTCGGGATGAGGATGTCACCCTCCTGCGTCAGTACGAGTCTCTCATTGGTGATCTCCGGACGCCATGGGACGTCGGTCGCCATGATCTCCAGGTAGCGGAAGTTGGGCAAGGCGGCCCCGAGTTGCAGCGTCGCCGCGGTGCTCAGCGGTCCGCTGGGATTGTGCGGCGCGAACCCGACGTAGCCGGTCGCGGCGAGCGTCGAGATGAAGGCCAGTTCGGCGATGCCGCCGGCGTGCGTCACATCGGGCTGGACGAAGTCGACCGCCTGGCGGGCGAGCGCCGGCGCGAACCCCTGCCGTCCGAACCATCGCTCCCCCGCGGCGATGGGCACCGGCGACGCCCGGCGGACCTCGACGAGGGCGTCGAGGTTGTCCGGGGGGCAGGGTTCCTCGAACCACACCGGTTCGAACTGCGCGATCTGCCGCGCGACCTTGACGGCGTGGTTGACGTCGAAGCGGCCGTGACCCTCGATGAACAGCTCCACGTCGCGTCCGACCGCGGAGCGGACGGCGTCGATCTGTGCGAGCACGCGGTCCAGTTGCCGGGAGGTGATCGTGAGGTCGTGGTTCTCGAAGGGATCCCACTTGAGACCGCGAAAACCGGCCTCGACGGTCCTCCTCGCGGCGGCCGCGTAGTCCTCGGGCGTGACGGCTCCGGAGAACCAGCCGTTGGCATAGGCGCGCACCCGGTCGCGGGTGGCGCCGCCGAGCAGCCGGGAGACCGGGACGCCGAGCTCTCGGGCCGAGATGTCCCACAGCGCCATCTCCAGCGAGCTCAGCGCGGTCATGATGACCGGGCCGCCTCGCCAGTACCAGTCCCTCGCCAGCTCGTACAGGATGCCGGATATGCGGGTGGGGTCCATCCCGGTCACGGCTTCGGCCACTTCGGCGATGGCGCCCTGGACGGCGCGTTCCTTGCCCTCCAGGGTCGCTTCGCCCAGTCCGACGATTCCCTCGTCCGTCGAGACGCGGACGATCACCAGGTTGGTGCGGTAGAAGTCGACGACCACGGTGTCGACCGAGGTGATCTTCATGTCCGGCTCAGCCCTTCACCGCGCCGGCGGTCATGCCGGCCACCACATATTTCTGCACGAACAGGTAGAAGACGACGGCGGGCGCCGTGAACATGAAGGCGACCGCCATGACGGTCTGGATCGGGGTGCCGAGTTCGCCGATGAAGTTCGCGATGCCGACCGACGCCGGCTGCATTCCGGGGGTGAAGATGAACGTCACGGCGAACACGTACTCGTTCCAAGCGTGGAAGAACGCGATGACCGCGGTGGCGGCCAGCGACGGAGCGATCAGCGGCACGTTGATGCGGGTGAGCACGGTGAGCGGTCGTGCTCCGTCGACCCGCGCGGACTCCTCCAGTTCGCGAGGCAGGCCGTCGATCGCGCCCTTGAGGATGAGGGCGACGATCGGCAGGACGAAGGCGGAGTTGACCAGGATGAGGCCGCCGAGGGAGTCGAGGAGGTCGAATCGCCGGAAGAGCGCGAACAGCGGCACGACCATGAGGGCCTCGGGAAGCATCTGCGTGAACAGCAGCGCGACGGTCACCAGGACCTTGCCCCGGAACGTGAACCGCGAGAGCGCGTAACCGAGCGGGATGCCGAGGCCGATCGAGAGGACCGTCGTGCCCGCAGCGATCACCAGGCTGTTGCGCAGCCAGGTCGTCGCCTTGCCTTCGGCCAGCGCGTCGATGAAGACCCCGAACTGCGAGAAGTCGGGGACGAGCCGGGCCTTGTGGGCGAAGAGCTCAGAGTTTCCCGACAGTGCGGTGACGAACATCCAGTACAGCGGGAAGACGGCGATCCCGAGCACGACGAGAACGGCGATGATCCGCAGGGTCAGGCCGACGTGGGGCGGTCTCATCAGCGGGCCTCCCTCTCGGCGGCACGGGCGACGAACCGGCTGCCTGCGATGACGATGAGCGAGATGACGACGCCGACCATGCCGATCGCCGCCGCCGAGCCGAGTTGCTTGGAGTCGAAGGCCTGGGAGTAGAGGTCGATGACCAGCGTCCTGGTCGCCCCGACCGGTCCCCCCTTCGTCATGAGCCAGATGAGCTCGAATCGCCGCAGCGACCAGATGGTCATGAGGAGGGCGAGCAAGCCGACGGTCGGCTTGATGGCCTGCCAGGTGACGGCGCGGAAGGTCCACCACCTCCCCGCACCGTCCATCGTCGCGGCCTCGGTGAGGTGCGGGGGGACGGACTGCAGCGCGGACAGCAGCACCACCGAGGTGAAGGGGAACAGTTGCCAGATGGTCGTCGCGAGGACCGCCGGGAGGGCGTATCGCGGGCTGTCGAGGATGGCGCCGCCCGGGACGCCGAGGCCGACCGCGTCCAGGAATCGGTTCACGATCCCGTAGTCCGGGTTGAGCATCCATATCGCGATGAGCGCGACGGCGATACCGGGCGCCGCCCACGGAATGGTCACCAGTGCGCGCGCCAGCCCTCGGCCGCGGAAGCCCTTGTTGAGGAGCAGGGCGACCGCGAGCCCGGTTCCGACGGCGACGACGACGCACACGACGACGTAGACGAGGGTGATGAGCAGGGTACGGCGGAAGTCCGCGTCGCCGAAGATGCGGGTGAAGTTGTCCAGTCCCACCCAGGTGCTGCGTGTGGGGTTCAGCAGCGAGGTTCGCGTGAAGCTCAGAAAGACTTCCTGCGCCAGCGGGACGACCTGGAACACCAGGATGAAGAGGGCTGCGGGGGCCAGGAAGAAGTAGGGCGTCCACCTGCTCCCCAGCGGGCTGCCTCGACGCCGGGCCCCGGATCGAGGTCCTGTGATCTGCTGCCGTTCCAGCACGGTCATCGAGTTCGGTCCTTCGAAAGTAGGACGCCGCCGGCGGGAGAGTCTCGCCGGCGGCGTCGTCCGGTCAGCCAACCAGTTGGGACGCCTGCTGCTGGGCGCGGTCCAGTGCGGTCTTGAGGTCGACCGTGCCCTGGAGGGCCGCGACGACGTTCTGCACGACGATCTTGCGGATGTCCGGCGTCTTCGCCTCGAACCCCTGGACGATCTGCGGCAGGCTCGAGTCGGTGAGGTCGTCGAAGACGGTCAGGAACGGCGTCTTCTGGAGCTGTTCAGGGCTTCGCTTGGTGACCGTCGCCACACTGCTGGCGCCGAGGATCTCCTGCAGCTTGACCTGGTTGTTCGGCTCGAGCGCCCACTTGATGAAGGTGGCCGCGGCCTCCTTCGCGGGGCTCGCCTCGTTGATGACGATCGGCGCGAGGATCGCGCCCTGCTTGCGGACGGGGAACGGGATGGGTGCGACGTTGAAGTTCAGGTCGGCGTTCTGACCGCGGGTCGCCGTCACATAGCCGCCGTTGTTGAGCTCCATGCCGACCTTGCCCTCGGCGAACATGCGGCGGAACGTCGCCGCGTCCGCGCCACGCGGGATCACTTTGGCGTCGTACAGGTCCTTGAACGCCTGCAGGCCCTTGAGGTTCGCGGGCGAGTTGATCGTCAGCTTCTGGCCGTCCGACCACGCGCCGCCGAAGCCGTAGACGTAGTTGAAGATGTCCTGCCACACACCGGCTTCCTCGGCCTCCGTCTGGCGGAACGCCAGGCCGTAGGTGTCGCCCTTGGTCAGCGACTTCGCCGTGTCGACGAACTGCTCGTAGCTCGTCGGGGGCTTCGGGATCAGGTCGGCGTTGTAGAACATCGCGTAGTTCGACGCCTCGAAGATGATCCCGTGACGCTGGCCGTCGTGGACCATGAACTGGTCCGGCTGCTTGAGCAGGTCGTACTTGCCGACGTCGATCAGGTCGTTGAGCGGTGCGATGAGGCCGGCGTCCGAGGCGGACTCGAACTCCGGCATGTCGAAGCGGATCAGATCGGGCCCTTTTCCGCTGCCCATCTGGGTCAGGATGGTCTGCCCGAAGGTCGGATACGGCACCGCCGCGGCGGAGACCTGCACCTTGCTCTGGCTCTTGTTGAACTCCTCGAGCCACTTGGTGAGCAGCGGTCCGCGGCCCGGATCGCCGAGGGTCGAGGCGGCGAACGTCAGCTTGGCCACGCCGCCCCCGGATCCACCGTCGGAGCCGCAGCCGGTCACGAGGGCGACGGCCATAGATGTGACGCCGGCCGCCGCGGCGATGCCGCGGCGAACGCGATGCAGCCTCATTTGTTACTCCACAGTAATAACTGGATACTTCCCCGAAACCGTGGTCGGAATTGCAACGATCGTAGCGACATGTGCAACGAAGTCAAGTGGCGGTTGCACATCTCATGAGCTACATTGCAAACTACGCAACGCAAGGAGGATGGTAAGTGGCGCAATCGATCCAGCGTGCGATCAACCTCATCCGCTTGGCGGCGGAACATCCGCTGACACTGTCGGAGGCCTCGGACGTGCTCGGCGTCCACAAATCCACGGCCCTGCGGATCCTCCAGACGCTGGAGGCCGCGCGCTTCGTGCGCAAGACGGGGGCGGGGACGTACGTGTTCGGCAGCGGGCTCATCGAGCTGTCGGAACTCGCGCTCGGCTCGATGGACCTCCGTCAGTTCGCCTCCGCGCACCTGCGCGTGCTTCAGCGGCGGACGGGCCATACCGTGCACCTGGCGCAGTTGACCGGCGACGAGATCGTCTACGTCGACAAGGTGGACAGCCCCGCGTTCGACGCGGTGAAGCTGCCGTCACGGGTCGGCCGGGCCGTCTCGATCTACGCGAGCGCCGTGGGCAAGGTGATCCTCGCCCACCTCTCCCAGGCGGAACGCGACCGCCTGCTCTCTCACGTCACCTTCGAGCGGTACACCGGCACGACCTTCGCCGACCGCGAATCCCTCGACGCCGAACTCGCCCGCGTCGCCGAGCGCGGCTGGGCCATCGACGACGGCGAGCACGACGCCTACGTCATGTGCGTCGCCGCACCGATCAGGGATTCGCGTGGACAGGTCATCGCGGCGGTCTCCCTGACCGCCATCGAGGTGATCGCGAACCTGGACCAGCTGAAGGAGAAGCTTCCGCTCCTGCTGGAGACCTCGGCACTGATCTCCCAGGAACTCGGGTTCACACCCGAGCCCTCGTCCGCTCCACCGGCGAGCTGAGAGGCGTCCTTCGGGAACACCCCGCCGGTGTCCCTCCTCCGCGCCTGCCGGGCATGCCCTTCACGGCCTCCGGCGCGGATCGTCCGGCGCCTTGCCGTGGCGCCTCAGATGCCACGGCAAAGGCGTGCCGGAGGTGCGTCGCCGTCGGGTTGTTAGCGCTAACATCCTGTCCTGGCATTCCTCCTCTTCGCCTGGTGTACTTGAGGTGGTGGTGCAGCGGAGCCAATACGATCAAGTGCGCTTTCGTCAAGAGCCCCGGACTCGCCGCTCGCCGCGCGTTCGCCGGCGACGACCGGTTTTCCACCGCCACCGGCATCCGATCGCATGGTGTCCGGAGCTCGGCACGATGCAACTTTCATCCGGTGCTGGTGCGGCATGGCCCACGGCGCCCTTCCTGGTGACGTGGGCACCGATGCGCGTCAGGTCGCTGCGGAAGCCTCGCCGCCGTCGAGCCGAATCGAACCGATTCGTCGATGGTCTTGACATGTTACAGAGAGGTTTCCACACTGAGTCCGCAAGGCGGCTTCCTCCTGTCGAGGTCGGTGGTGGTGACAGGGCCGCCAATTGGTGACGCGACGTCTCTGACGCCGGTCTGCCACGGTTCGGCGACGATCCGCCGCCCGTGCCCGGCCCGGCTTCGCGTCCCCTCTTCAACCGACTCGGCAGTGGAGGCTCAGACGTGGGCGAGAACGGTATTTCCCCAGATCGACCCCAGCGCGTATCCAGACCACGGCGCACAACGCGCGGCACTCGCCGGTTGGCGGTGGCCGGTGTCGTCGGTGTGCTCGGGGTGGTCTCGGCGTTGGCGGCCAGCACTCCGGCGGGCGCGGCGGCGAGCACGCTGGGCGCCGCGGCGGCCCAAAGCGGCCGGTACTTCGGCGCGGCGATCTCGGCGAGTCATCTGAACGACTCCACCTACGTGGCCACCTGGGACCGCGAGTTCTCCGGCGTCACCCCCGAAAACGAAATGAAGTGGGACGCCACCGAGCCCTCGCGCAACTCCTTCCGCTTCACCGGCGCCGACCAGATCGTCAGCCACGCCCAGAGCAAGGGCATGAAGATCCGCGGCCACACACTGGTCTGGCACGCCCAGCTGCCCAGCTGGGTTTCCGGCCTTTCCGCCAGTGACCTTCGCACGGCGATGGTCAATCACATCAACGGTGTGATGGGGCACTACAAGGGCCAGATCACCTATTGGGACGTGGTGAACGAGGCCTTCGCCGACGGAGGTTCGGTGGGGGCGCTGCGCAGTTCGGTGTGGACCCAGAAGCTGGGCAACGGGTTCATCGAGGAGGCCTTCCGCGCGGCGCGGGCGGCCGATCCGTCGGCCAAGCTGTGCTACAACGACTACAACATCGACGACGCCAACGCCAACAAGACCCGCGGCGTCTACAACATGGTCAAGGACTTCAAGGCCCGAGGCGTGCCGATCGACTGCGTGGGCCTGCAGTCGCACTTCGGCAACCCGCCGTCCAACTACCAGAGCAACATCGCCCAGTTCGCCGCGCTGGGGGTGGACGTCAACATCACCGAGCTGGACATCGGCGGTTCCGGCTCCACCCAGGCCGACGCCTACCGCCGGGTGACCCAGGCGTGCATGGCCGTCTCCCGCTGCACCGGCATCACCGTGTGGGGCATCACCGACAAATACTCCTGGCGCTCCGGCGACACCCCCCTGCTCTTCGACGGCAACTTCAACAAAAAGCAGGCCTACACCTCCGTCCTCGACGCCCTGAACGGCGGCACCTCCTCTCCGCCGCCTTCGGGGGGTAGTGGTGGTGCGATCAAGAGCGCGCAATCGGGCCGGTGTATTGACGTGGCCGGCGCCTCGCAGGCCAATGGCTCGCAGGCACAGATCTGGGACTGCAACGGTCAGACCAACCAGCAGTGGTCCTCTACCAGTTCCAGTGAGTTGCGGGTGTACGGAAGCAAGTGCCTCGACGTGAACGGCGGCGGCACCGCCGACGGCGCCAACGTGATCATCTGGGACTGCAACGGGCAGAACAACCAGAAGTGGCGGCTCAACTCCGACGGCACCATCACCGCCGTCGGCGCGAACAAGTGCCTCGACGTGTACAACAACGGCACCGCCAACGGCACCAAACTCGTCATCTGGTCCTGCAACGGCGGCTCCAACCAGCGCTGGACCCGCACCTGATCCCACCTCGCGTCCCGTCTCGCCCGGCGCCACCGGCGCCCGGCGAGGCGGGCCAATGCCATGGCCGCCCCCGCAGATGGTGTACATCTCTGTGGACACCGCACTGGACGCTAAGGCAGGACGGGTTCGCGGACGCCCGCGCGCATGCCGAGGTAGGCGAGGACGCCGAGGGCCGCGCACATCACCCAGACGGCGCCGCCCACGTACTCGAACAGGGCCGTGCCGATGGTCGGGCCAAGGGCCCAGCCCGCTGCTTGGCAGGTGGACAGTGCGCCTATGTAGCGGCTGCGGAGAATGGGGGTGGGAGCGGCCAGAGCCGGGTAGGCGCCGATGCTGGGAGCGCTGATGATCTCTCCAAGGGTCCAGACGACGGCTCCGAGGATGAAGATCCATGCACCGAAGGGAAGGCCGAACAGGCTCAGGCCCACGCCCAGGAGGAGGCAGCCGGTGGCGACGGTGGTCCGCATGGGGAAGCGCTGGATGAAGGGGGTCAGGGGCAGTTCCACGAGGATGACCAGCGCACCGTTGATCGCCACCAGTGCGCCGTAGAGAGCGGTCGGGTAGCCGCGTTGCTGCACTTCGAGCGGTAGCGTCGAGTGGTACTGGGCCTCGGCGACGGCCGTGATGAACATGCCGGCGAGGAACAGCAGGTAGCGTCGGTCCCCCAGCAGATCCTTGTAACGCGCGGTGTCCTTGGGGGCCGGGGCCTCGGCGGCTCGGCTCCCGGTGGTGGGGTGGTCGCTCGCGCGGTCAGCGGTCGCGGCCGGGATGACCAGCAGGACGACCAGGGCGAAGAGCAGGTCCACCAGTGCGTTGACGAGGAAGACGACCTGGTAGGAGAAGGCGGCTGCCAGCCATACGCCCAGCAGGGGGCCGATGGCGGCGCCGAGGTTGAGGCCGAAACGGCTGGCGGCCGAGGTCGTGACGAGGCGTTGCGGTGGGGTCAGGTCGGCGAGCATGGTCATGGCGGCGGGGCGGTACATCTGGCCGAAGGCGCCCGCGGCGAAGCTGACGGCCAGCAGCGGGACGAGCGCCGTCACGACGGTCAGGGACGCGACGGCGAGGCTGCACAACAGCATCGACCAGATGATCACGGTTCGTGCGCCGTACTTTCCGGTGGCACTGCCGCCGGCGAACGTTCCCACGATCGAGCCCACGCCGAAACCGGTGACGACGAAGCCGGCCTGCGCGGGGCTGTAGCCGAGGCCGGTGAGGTACAGGATCAGGAAGAGCGCGACGAAGCTTCCCGTGCGGTTCAGGGCGATGCCGAACAGCAGGACGATGGCCGACCGCGGCAGTTCGCGCAGCGTGCGGATCACCCCCGCGGGGGCTTCGGCGGCGGGTGTCTGCGGCGGGTTGGTCATGGGGACTCCACATGCGCGGATTGATCAAGGGGGGCTCTACGTGCGTGGGTTGATCAAGGGGGACTCCGCGTACGCGGGTCGATCATGCGGGGCTCCACGTGCGCGGCATGGTCATGCGGGGCTCCACGTGCAGCGCAGTGCCGCCAGGGACCGGTCCAGTGCGGCGGAGACCTCCTCGCGGGTGGACGCGGTGGCGGTGGCGAAGGCCACGCGGGCTTCCATCTGGTCCTTGTTCGGCAGTTGGACGACGTCGCCTGGGCTGACGAGGGGAACGGCGAGGTCCGTCTCCGCAGGAAGGGCCGACTCGTCGAAGGCGATCTCCGCTACGCGGGTCTCGGGCCATGGGGGGTAGGCGAACCTGATTCCGGCGCATGACGTGCGCACCGGTGTCAGGTCGGGGACGGCGCCGCAGGACACGTCGGCCAGGGCCAGGCCGGGGGCCACACCGGAGGCGTTGCCGCACAGGTAGGAGATGAGGTCGCCGCCCAGCCGACCGTTGATCTCGATGAGTTTCGGGCCCTTGTCGGTGAGTTTGAGTTCGGTGTGCGTGGCGCCGGTCGAGTAGCCGATGGCGGTGTGGACCTGGGTGAGGAACGTGGTGATCGCGGGGTCGGCCAGCAGCGGGTCGGCGGCGTGCGTCCAGTGGCCGGTCTCCTCGAAGTACGGCGCGTAGCCCATCTCCTTGTGCGAGACGAGGATCGGCATGACCCGGCCGTTCCGCACGACCGAGTCGACGGCGATCTCCTGGCCGGTGAGGTACTCCTCGATCAGGACGGAGCGGCCTGAGGATCGCAGGTCGGCGGCCGGGAGGCGGTGCGCGGAGGGGAAGTGGCCGGCCAGCTCCCCGGCGTCGTGGATGAGCGCGACGGCCTGGCTCGCGACGCCGCCTCTCGGCTTGATGACGACGGGGTAGCCGAACTCGCCGGCCACGGCGCACGCCTCGGCGAGGTCGGCCACCAGGACGGATCGGGGCTGGGGGACGCCGCGTGCGGCGAGGGCCGAGCGGGTGAGGTGTTTGTCGCGGCAGGCGCGCGCGGCGCCGGGACCGGGGCCTGGCAGGCCCGCGGCGGCCGCGGCGAGGGCGGTGTCGACGACGTGGTCCTCGGCCCACGTCATGATGCCGTCGACGCCGCCTTGCGCGACGACCTCTTCGACGGCGGCCGCGATGCCGTCCGGCGTCATGCCGGGGACGACGCTGACGCCGGTGACGTACGGCGTCTCCCATTCGGCCGCTCTGCCGATGACGATGTGGACGTCGTGGCGCTCACCGATGCCGCGCAGCATGAACTCGCGGTACAGGCGGGGCCCTGTCCCGACGACGACCAGCCTCGTCATGCCGGCCGCTTCGCGCCGATGCCGACGAACGCCATCAGTGCCGGGGTCTCGGAGCGGTTGTGCCAGGCGTGCGGGGTCCCCTGCTGGACGACGCAGGCGCCGGGGGTGAGCCGCACCTCCTCACCGGAGTCGAGTTCGAGCCACAGCTCGCCTTCGAGGCAGATGCCGTAGTCGAGGGTGTCGGTGGTGTGCATCCCCGAGCCGTCGCCGGGTTCGAAGGCGTCGATCAGGCCGGGGAGGCGTTCCCGGACCTCCGCGTCGATCTCGGCCTGGTCATCGGGGGACGGTGGTCCGGTGAGCGCGGACGCGGGCGGGAAGCGCACGAGCAGGAGCCGCGTGCCGCCGATCCCGGCGAAGAACGGCAGCGAGATCGGGCCGGTGGCCTTCGGGCCGACGGTCGCGCCGCCGTCGGGGCTGCCCCACATCAGGTACATCTCCTGGCCGAGGAGCGCGCGTGCCGTGACCGGCGGGACGAGCGTGTCGCGGACGACGACCGCTTTGTCGTCCGGGCCGTAGCCGGTCACGATCAGGCGTGGATCGATCGGCATCAGAGTCCCCCCAGTCCCCGCAGCCGCTTCAGCATGTCCTCCTCGGCCGCGCGGAGCTCCGCGCACGCGGCGGCCACGCGGGAGGCGTCCACCCGGCCGATCGCCTTGCCGATCATCAGCTGGTTCCTGATGTCCCTGCACCGGCCGACGAGGTCGGCGAGCGCCGGATCGGCGTCCGCGTACGCCGGTTGCCGCTTCGCGAACTCCCGCAGGCAGGCCCGTGACCCCTCGTACACCGAGAAGGCGTCGTACAGCAGGGCGATGGTGCGCGCCGGGGTGAGCCACGGTGTCGCCAGCAGGTCCGCGACCCCGTCGAGCAGCGCGTAGGTGTCGTCGTAGGTCCGCAGGACCTCGGTGAACGCCGCCGACGACCCGGCCGCCGCGGCGGCGGCGTCGTACGGGCCGGCGGGGAACCAGCTGACGTGCCGCAGTTTGCCGTTGTCGTACGCCGCGGCGACGACGTCCTCGGGATAGGCGTACCGGCACAGCACACTGGCCTGGTTGTCGTCGAGGATCGACCAGAGGCCGTCGGCGCGGGAGGTGAGGGTGATGGTGTGGACGACGTGCTCGGTGCGGTACTCGGGGGTGTGCGGGAGGTAGTAGACGTCGATGAACAGGATCACGTAACCGGTGCGCTCGACGGTGTCGAAGATCAGCTCGCGTGCCTGCGCGTAGGTGTCGAACGGCACGTACTCGCGGGTGATCCCGACGCGTGCGAGCGCGGCGGGGTCGAGGAGGTCGCTCTGGAAGTCGTACTTCGGCCGGCCGAGGCGGATGACCTGGTCGGCGATGTCGTCTCCGGCGACCAGGCAGTTGTAGAAGGTCAGCGGCAGGTCGGGGACACGCTCGGCGAGCATGACCATGGCCTGCCGCTGGTAGCAGTTGAGGAACGACCGGTCGTACAACTGCTGGTCGTAGTCGTGGACGAGATCCTTCATGTCGTCAGATCGTCCGGGTCATGAAGTAGCTGTGCGGGTCGGGGCCGTAGCCTTCGAACGGGCCGCAGGCTTCGAAGCCGAACTTCTCGTACAGCTTCCTGGCCTGCTCGAAGTGCTCGGTCGCGCCGGTCTCCAGGCTGAGCCGTTCGATGCCCATCGCCTTGGCCTCCGCCAGCATGTGGGTGAGGAGCAGGCTCGCGACGCCGTCGCGCCGGCGCTCGGGGGCGGTGCGCATGGACTTGATCTCGGCGTGCGTGCCGTCGATGCGCTTGATCGCGCCGCAGCCGACGAGCCGGTCGCCGTCGTACACCGACCAGAACGTGACCTCCGGGACCCGGAGCCTGTCGAGGTCGAGTGCGTACACGCTCTCGGAGGGGGTGATGGCGTGCATCTCCCGCAGGTGGTCCTCCAGGAACGCGGCGATCTCCGGGCCGCGGAGATCGTCGAGCACGATCTTCATGTACTTGCCTCCAGTAGTGCGCACGCGAAGAAGCCCGGCGCGGAGGCCTGCGCGAGGTAGAGAGCTCCTGGCTCCAGGCCGGTCTTGTGGTGGTAATCCATCAGATTGATCAGCCAGTCGGCGTTGCCGCAATGACCGTACCGGGTCATCGGCTCCTGGAAGTAGAGCTTCCCGCGGGCCTGTCCGGCGGCCATCGCGTTGAAGGTCGCGATGGGTGCGAACAGGCTCGAAGTGAAGATCTTCGCGACGTCGTCCGGCGCGCGTCCGGCCTGGCCGAACGCCTGGCCGAGCGCGGCCCGCGCCACCGACTGCCGGGTCGCGAACGTGTCCTGGCCGACCATGCCCAAGAAGTCGGCGGCGACACCGGTCCCCGCGAGCGTGAGGCCGGCGTGGTCACGGCTGATGAGGCAGCCGGCCACGGCGTCACCGAAGACCGCGAAGGACTTCACCCGGTCGCGGTCGTCCGGTGTGAAGTCCAGCGCCACCAGTACGACGTTGCGCGCGTCCGCGCCGGCCAGGCCCCAGGCGTACCGCAGAGCCTCGATGGAGCTGCAGCACTGCTGGAGCGACACGATCGCGGGAACGCACGCGGTGAGCCCGGCGGCGCGCATGACGTCGACGGCGACGTCCCTGCCGAGCAGGCCGAGCACGCCGTCGGAGGTCGCGAGCACGAGCCGGTCCACCTCGGCCGCGCGGACGCCGTGCTCGCTCAGCACCTTGGCCACACAGTCCACGATGTACGGGGTGACCGGCCCGGTCATCTTCCGGTACGTGCCCGTCCCCATCGCGGCGAACGCGGTGTCCGGCGACACCGCGCGCCACAGGTCCTCGAACCCGGGGATGCCCTCAGGACGGCCTTCGGCGTGACCGGTGACGCAGGCGAAGGACCCGATGGCCGCCACTCAGACCTCGACCGGCGCGCCGGCGTCGATCTCCTCGATCACCGACAGGATGCCTTCGACCTCGTCGAGCATCGGCACCCACTCGGGACGCAGCGCGATCTTCCCGTCGGCCTTCTCCTCGATGTAGTTGTTGACGAGGATGAGGATGTTGAGCGAGCTGATGCCGAGTTCGGCGCGTGAGGTGCTCTGCGCGACCTCCTCGTAGGTGAGGTCCGGCGCCATCGGCTGCGTGCCGAGGAAGTCGACGAAGTTCCTCAGCCGGTCGTCGATCTCAGGCATTGGCCACCCGCCTGAACTCGTAGCCGTTGAGGTTCTCGGTGTAGATCCGGTTGTAGCCGTACCTGTCCTCGCCGGAGACCAGGACGCAGCCGTGGTAGTCGAGGCTGATCTCGTCGCCGAACTCGACCAGCTTGTCCACGTGCTCGTACACCTTGGTCTGCGGGATCACGTACCTGGAGGCGTAGCCGAGGCGGGTCTGGTCGCTGATGTTCGGCAGGGACCCGTGGACGCATTTCTCGACGAACAGGACGAACTGGCCGGGTTCCATCTCCATCTCGACGACCTCGTCCTTCTCCGGGTCCCAGCTCGGGTCGATCTGGAGCTCGGAGTAGTCGTAGCCGAAGAAGTCGGTCTTGCGCTCCGGGCTCTTGTGGAGCCGCTTGTTCTCGTCGTAGAACCAGCGCTTCTGGCTGCCGCGGATGAAGCGCAGGCAGCCGTTCTCGCGTCCGGCCGGGGAGAAGGCGGTCCAGACGCTGACGTCCTGGAGGACCGTGTCGTCGTCGCGGCTGTAGGCGAAGTTCAGTGAAGGCGTGGCGGCGGTCGTGGTCTCGCCGACGATGTACTTCTCGACCTGGTGCCAGCCGGTGCCGGCGTCACCCGGCTGCTTCTGGAAGATGTTGGACTTCCAGCAGATGATGTCCTCGCCGAGGAGTGAGCGCAGCTTGTTCACGATCTCGGGCCGCGAGATGTGCTCGGAGAGCGTGTCGCAGTCCAGGTGCCGGTCATAGTTGATGATCGTCGAGTTGTGCGGCTTGTTCTTCGACAGCGCCATCTCGATCATGGCCTTGCTCCAGATCTTCTGAGCCTCGCCGGGCTCGTACAGATCGAAGGGGCCAACGTAGCCGTTGTCCTTGAAGAACTGGACCTGCTCGGCGGTGAGACCGTCGGTCAGCGATGTCATCTGCCCGTACCCTTCTTGTCGAGGAGCCGTTGTGCGTTTTTCCACATGAACAGGTCGCGGTCGGCCTGGGTCATCTCAGCCGGGAAGGCTCCTTCGGCTGTGAGTCGTTCCACGAAGCCGGCCTGCTTGCCCTGCAACCGGAAGATCGGCCAGTCGGTCCCGAACAGCACCTTGTGGTTGATGTTGCGGCGGAAGAACCGGTTGAGCCCGGCCACCCCGTCGGGGGCCTCGTAACCGCTGGCGTCGATGTAGACGTTGGGCCGGTTGTTGCAGAGCATCGCGCACTCGTCGGGGTAGTGGACGCTGCCGTGCGCGAGCACGAAGTCCACGCCGGGGAAGTCCCGCGCGGGCCGGTCCACGTAGATCGGCAGCGCGATCTCGAAGTCGAGGGCGGGGGAGGTCGCGCCGATGTGCGACAGCACCGGCAGCCGGTGCTGCGCGCAGATCTCGTAGAACGGGTAGAGCGCCTTGTCGTCGAGGCGGTAGCCGCACGGCGGGTAGAGCTTCATCCCGTCGAAGCCGTACTCGACGATGGCCCGTTCGAACAGCGCGATCCCGTCGGCTCCCCACCGCGGGTCGACGCCGACCAGGACGCGGAAGCGGCCGGGGTGCCGGTCGGTCACCACCTTGTGGTGGTCGACGATCTCCTCGATGGTGTGCGTGCCGTCCTTCAGCGCGTAGGTGAAGTCCGGCATCAGCAGCACGGCCTCGTCGATCCCCGCCCCGTCCATCTCCTTGACGAGCTGGTCGCACAGCGGATCCTGGAGGGTCGCGTCGTGCATGCGGCGCAGGTGTTCCTTACGCGCCGGCAGGCCGCGCGCGTGCATGGCCACGGCCATGTTGTCGATGACCCCGTCGCGGAACGACGGCGGGAAGCACATCTCGGCCGCGACGTGGCAGTGGAAGTCGATGATCTTCATGAGCCCGCCTTCAGGCAGATGCCGACGATGTCGTGCACGTATTCGGCCTCGATGAACTCCACGATGTGCCGCATGGTGTCGATGCCGGTCTGCTCCTCAAGAACGAACACGATGCTCATGAGCCCGATCGAGTCGACGCCGAGGTCGTTCCTGAGGCTCATGTGCGGCGCGACGTCCTTGCCTGGCAGGACGCCGGCGATGATCTGGCAGAGCTCGTCCTCGGTCACCCGTTCTCACTCGTCCAGACGGTGCGCCTGACCGCGCCACGGTCGATCTTGAAGTTCCTGGTCAGCAGACCGCTCTCCACGGTGAGCTCCTCCGCCGGGCGGACGAGAGTCGTCGCGATGCGGTGCGACGGCTCGTGGTCCGCGTTCATCCGCGTGATGTGCGCCTCGACCTCGGCCGCCTTGCCCGGGTCGTCCAGCCAGACGACGCAGGCGAGCAGCGCGGCGCCGTCCGGCAGGGCCACCATGGCGCGGACACCGGGAAAGGCGCGTTCGATGCCGGCCTCGAGCTCGGCCGGGTTGATCTTCACACCGCTCCGGGTGATGATCACGTTGTTCTCGCGGCCGGTGAGCCGCAGGAAGCCGTCCTCAAGGACCCCGAGGTCGCCGGTGACGATCCTGCCGTCGGGGAGGAAGACGGCGTCCTGCGTCTCGACGCCTTCGTACACGTACCCGGCGACCTGCGGCCGTTCGGCGCGCACGACGACCTCGCCGTCGTCGCCGAGTTCGACGGTGACGCCGTCCACGGGCCGTCCCGCCGTGCCGGCCCTGGCCGCGCCCGGCACGTTCATGGCGATCCAGCCGATCTCGGTGCTGCCGTAGATCTCGTACAGCGGCGCGCCGAGCTCGTGGAACAGCCTGACCATGGCCGGCGGCACCGGCGCGGACCCGGTGTACATGAGCCGCACCCGCGACCCGTACATCGACAGCCATCCGCGGCCCTTGTCCATGCGCTCGGCCGGGTCGGCGGCCATGACCCGGTTGTGGAGCACTTCGAAGAAGGACGGCGGGCCGAGGATGATCGTGGGTTCCACGACCTTGAGCGCCTGGAACATGATCTCCGGCGGGACGACGGTGGCCGCGCAGCCCGTCCAGATCGCGAGGTAGGTGAGGTAGCGCTGCTGGAAGTTCGAGTACGGCATCACGATCAGGATGTCGTCGTCCGTCGTGACCCGCCACGCGCGTGCCGACAGCTCAACGGTGTTGGCGATGCCGTCGTCGGTGAGCATCAGGCCCTTCTGGGTCCCGGCGGTCCCCGAGGAGAACGCGATCGTGCGCACTCCGGGCGGCAGCGCCGGGACGTCGTCGTGCCGCGCCGGGCCGAGCTTGACCGGCCGTTCGGACAGGACCGCGGTGGCCGCCGGCAGGCCGGCCTCGCCGGAGAGCGGCCGGGTCACCAGCAGCGCGGCCAGACGGTAGCGCTCGACGAACGCGCCGATCTCCGCCGGTTCGTGACGGTTCTCCGCGGGGATGGCGACGGGGACGCAGCCGAGCGCGAGCAGCGCGAGGTCGGCGAGAATCCATTCGTAGGAGTTAGGGCCGAGCACGCCGACGAGGTCACCCGGGCGAAGGCCGCTGTCGCGCAGCTCGGACATGAGCCGGACGGCGTCGTCGTGGGTCTCGCCGTAGGTCTTGACCAGCGTGGTCCCGTCGCGCGCCACGAACCGCATCCGCTGCGCGGGATGCTCGGCGAGCTTGTCCACCAAGGAGTCAACGAACATGGATGTGTTCCTGGACGTACTCCACGGACCGCATGGGCCCGAGGCGTAACTCCTCGACCAGCGGCTTCAGCAGGCCGAGCTCCGCCGGGCCGTACGTGGCGTGGAAGGTGAGCGCGGGGCCGGGGCCGGGGAGCAGCAGGACCTCGGCCAGGCAGCGGGCCAGCGACCGGAGCCCGGCGACCACCACGTCCGGCTCGACGACGAGAACAGGGCCGTCGAGCGCGAGCGCGCCGACCTGTGCCAGGTAGGACAACTGGAGGAACATGCCGTCGCCGTCGGGGAACGTGCCGAGGCCGCGGTCCACGTAGCGCAGGCATTCGGCCAGGTAGTACGCGATGACGTCGGCCTTGTCCAGCCCGAGCGCCTCGGCCCACACCTCGGCGAGGACCAGGACGCCGAACACGTCGGCGGCCGTCTCCTGGAGCACCCCGACGGCCCATTTGTCGGCGGTCCGCAGCGGGCCGAAGTCGGTCGCGGGCCGGTGCACGAAGTGGCCGAACTCGTGGCCGAGCACACCGAGCGTCGGAATGCCGGCGAACCGCTCGTCCGCCGGGTCGAACCCGTTCCCCCCGCGCACGTACCGCGCGGAGAGCGGCCCGGACACCGTGTCGAGGATGGCGCGGTGGGTGTTGCGGAAGTAGTAGGTCTTCATGTACGGCGACCGGCCGACGCCTTCGTCCTCCGGCAGGAAGTACGCGATGTGCTTGGGGTGCAGGTTCCCCTCACCGGCCATGAAGAACAACCGGGTCGCGCCGAACGCCGGCAGGTCGCCGAGCCGGAGGTCGACCATGAGCGTGCGCAGGTACGGCTCGACCTTGTCGCGCTCGGCGAGCGCGGCGTCCACGAACCGCTGTCCCGTCTCGTCGCCCCGGCAGGCGAACGCCGTCGGCAACCCGCCGGGGTCCTTCCCCGACCAGGTGCCGAGGTGGTTGGCGACGAGCGTCACGTCCTCACGCAGCTCCGCGAGCTCGCACAACGCCTCGGTCGTGTAGCCGTGCTCGACGGCGTCGGCGCGCAGCGCGAGCGCGCGCCGGCCGGCGTCGTCCGGCAGGTGCTTGGCGATGTCACGCATCGCGGAGGCGACCAGCGCCGGAGCGTGGAAACGCCGCGTGTCCTCCCCCGCCGTCTCCTTGAGGTGCTGCCATTCGGCGTCGATGACCGTCTTCAGCGCGGCCAGCCCGGCGAGGAGACCTCCCCCGAGGTCCGGGGTCTCGGCCGCGAGGTCGAGGCACGCCAGCTGGTAGGCCCCGGACGGCGGCCAGAAGGCGCCGCGCCAGTGGCGGTACGTCCCGGCGGCGGCCTTGTTGCGTACGTAGTCGAACCTCATGCGTTCTCCCTCGAGTCGGCGGTGACCAGGGCCGCGCCTTTCTCGCCGATCATCATGCTCGCGGCGTTCGTGTTGCCGGAGACCATGGCCGGCATCACCGACGCGTCGATCACGCGCAGCCCGGACAGGCCGTGGACGCGCAGCCGGTGGTCGACGACGGACATCGGGTCGGGGCCCATCCGGCACGTCCCCACCGGGTGGTAGGAGGTGTCGCCGTTCTCCCGCGCGTAGGCGACCAGGTCGTCGTCGGTCTGGACGTCCTTTCCCGGAATCAGCTCGAACGCGCGGAACGCGTCGAGCGCCGGATCCTCGACGACGCGGCGCGCGATGCGCATCCCGGCGACCAGCCGCGCGCGGTCGGCCTCGTCGGCGAGGAAACGCGGCCGGATCGCCGGAGGGGCCGTCGCGTCGGCGGACCTGATGTGGATGGACCCGGCGGACTCCGGCCGCAGCGGATAGACGCCGACGGTCATACCGGGAGCGGTGTCGAGCCGCCGGGTCGCTCCCGCGCCGTAGCTGGCCGGAGCGAAGTGGAACTGGATGTCGGGCCGCGGCTCGGCGTCGGACGAGCGGACGAAGCCGTGGCCGAGCGCGATGGGAAGGCTGAGCAGGCCGCGGCGGCGCGTCAGGTACGTCGCGACCTCGCGGGCCAGGCGCAGGCCGCGCGAGCGCTCGTTGAAGGTGATGGGACGGGTGACCCGCCAGCGCAGCCGGGTCGCGTAGTGGTCGCGGAAGTGCTCGCCCACCCCTGGCAGGTGGTGCACGACCGGCACCCCGGCCGCGGCGAGCACGTCGGCGGAGCCGACCCCCGACAGTTCGAGGAGTTGCGGCGACTGGACGGTCCCGGCGCTGACGATCACCTCGCGGCCGCAGTCGGCCTGCCGGCTGCGGCCCTGGTGGCGGTAGGTGACGCCGACGCAGCGTTTGCCGTCGAACCTGAGGCGGGTGACGTGCGCGTCGGTGAGCACGGTCAGGTTGGGCCGGCGCAGCGCACGGCGGAGATACGTCCCGGCGACCGACGAGCGGCGGCCGCCGTCGTGGTTGACCTGGTAGTAGCCGAATCCTTCCTGGTCGCCGGAGTTGTAGTCGGGGTTCTCCGGGTACCCGGCCTTCTGCGCGGCCAGCAGGAACGCGTCGCACAGTTCGTCCCGCTCACGCGGCAGTCCGACGCTGATCAGCCCTTCGCCGCCCCGGCTCGGCCCGCCGATCCCCGTACGCTCCAGGCTCTTGAAGTACGGCAGGACGCCGGCCCACGACCAGCCGGGGTTGCCGAGGCGTTCCCACTCGTCGTAGTCCTCGCGCTGACCGCGGACGAAGATCATGCCGTTGATCTGGTTGGACCCGCCGAGCAGGCGTCCGCGTGGAATGCTCACGCTCCGGCCGCCGATCGTCGGATCGGCGTCGGTCTCGAAGCACCAGTCGTACCTGGGGTTTCCCATGAGGATGGTCTCGGCGGCCGGGATCGACAGCAGCGGGCTGCGCCGCCGCGACCCCGACTCCAGCAGAAGCACCCGTGTGCCGGGGTCCTCCGACAACCGCGACGCCAGCACGCACCCCGCCGCGCCGGCCCCCACGATGATGTAGTCGGCCCGCATCTAACGGGCCGCCGCGAGAGTGGTCCGGTGCATCAGGCGCCGGTGGTTGACGTCGTCGTAGTAGGTGGCCATGTGCATGGCGCTGCGGTTGTCCCACAGGATGATGTCGCCGACCTGCCATCGGTGCCGGTAGGTGAAACGCGGCATCGTGGCGAACTCCTGAAGGAACGTGATGAGCGGCCGGCTCTCTTCCTCGTCCATCCCCTCGATGCGCCACGGCACGTTGCCGCCGACGTACAGTGCCTTGCGTCCGCTCACGTCGTGCACCTTGACAATGGGGTGCGCGACGTCCACCCACTCCTCGCGTTCCTCGGCGGTGGGAGGCGGCCGGTCGGGGTAGTTGTAGGGCCGGGACTGAACGCGGCTGATCACGACCTTGAGGTCGGCGATCCGGTCCTTGATCTCGACCGGGAGCGCGTCGTAGGCGGCGTACATGTTGCCGTACCACGTGTCCCCGCCGACCGGCGGGATCTCGCGCGCGTACAGCATCGATCCCGTCGGCGGGTCGGTCAGGTACGCGCCGTCGCTGTGCCACACGCGGCCGCTGTACGCCGAGCCGATCGGCTTGCCGTCGCGGGTCAGATTCGACAGGACGAGTATCTCGGGGTGGTCGTCGGCGTTGAACCGGGACCGTGTGTAGGCGAGCACCTCACCGAATCTGCGGGTGAACTCCACCTGCTGTGCCGGGGTCATCTTCTGGCCCCTGATCAGCAAAATGGTGGTGTCGATCCACGCCCGATAGATGCGCTCGAAGTCGTGATCTGAAATACGACCTGTGACATCGATTCCGCGGACTTCAGTGCCAATGGTTTCCGTAATGGGAATCAACTCGGGCATGGCTGAACCTCGCATAGAACCCGTAGCGGCGACGGCCGGAGCATACGACACCGTCACAGCGGCACGCAAGATAGCGAGAAACTTTCACCCCCCCGATATCGGTCCCGCAGCCGGCCGCGATAAGTGCCGCGCCGAAACCCGCTCACCGGCACTGACTAGGCGTTTAACATGTTACAAAGCGCTCACTCCCATACGGGCGGCACATAATGGGATCTTGGTCGGTCCAGCAATTGATACAACCCTTTGCCGGCCGCCGGCCGCGTGTTACGCTCCTGCCGCGTGTTCGATGGCTGGAAAACTCAAAGGCGAGAATCCATCCCACTGGCATGGTTTAGACACCGGTTAGACCAGGGAGGGACAGGGTGCCACGATCCGAACCGGAGCTCGCTCGCATTCACGACTATTATTGCCTGCCACGCTCCGTCGGCTCCGCTCCTCAGAGCATCTACGACATCTGGGAGAACGGCGACGCCTTCAACGACTCCGTCACCCCGTCGACCTACGTCCCCGAGTACCGATCGCACATCACTCTCAAGATCCGCATGCTGACCGCGCCCGAGGCGACGGTGCTGTCGCTCGGCTGCGGCAACGGCTTCGTCGAAGCCGACCTGGTCACGCACGGCCGCGACGTGCGCGCCATCGACTGCAACGCCGAAGCCGTCGAGCTGACCAGGAAGAAGGGGGTCGACGCGCGCACCGTCGACTTCTTCGAGTTGCGCCCGCAGGACGCCGCGGACGTGTCGGCCGTCTACGCCGACGGCCTGCTCGGCCACCTCTTCGACGCCACCGAGGAACTGGCCCCCGCGCTCGGCAAACTCCGCGACCTGGCCCTGCGGCCGGGGACCTACCTGATCCTGTCCAACGACGCTCCACGCGACGGCAAGGCCGACTTCGCGCCGCACGAGCACGTGGACGGGTTCTGGTTCATCGCGAGGGACTATCTGCACAAAAGCCTGGCGTCTTTCGGGTTCGAGCCGGAGGAAAGCTACTACTTTCCTTACCAGCGGCCGGTGAGCGGCATGCGCAACCGCACGATATGCGTCGCGTTCGTACCAGGATGATCGGATCCTGCCTTGTCAATGTCGGCTGAATTCGCGGAGCGACTGCTGCCGCGGCTTCCCGAGATCGTCGCGAACCACAGCACCCCGTTCCACATTTACGACGCCCGCGGAATCGTGTCCGCACACACGGCGCTGGCCCGCGCGTTCGGCGAAATCCCCTACCGGCAGTATTTCGCGGTGAAGGCCTTGCCCAACCCGGCCGTCCTCGCGTTGCTGCGCGCCGCGGGAAGCGGTTTCGACTGTTCTTCTCCGGTGGAATTGCGTCTCGCGGAGGCGGTCGGCGCGCGGGGCGGCGACGTCGTTTTCACCTCCAACAACACCGCACTGTCCGAATACAGGACGGCACGCGAGGCCGGCGCGCTGATAACGTTCGACGACAGGTCGTTCGCGGAGAAAGTCGACGAGCTTCCCGAGGTCGTCGCCTTCCGCGTCTCCCCCACCGGTCTCGCCGCCGGATCCACGCTCATGGGTGACGCGGCGCACAGCAAGTTCGGCGTCCCCGCCGGCGAGCTCGCCGCCGCGTACGCGGACGCGGCGGCCCGAGGCGCGCGGCGGTTCGGCATCCACGGCATGACGTGCGCCAACGAGCTCGACACCGGCCGCGCCGCGCAGGCCGCCGCCGACGTCATCCGGCTCGGCGCGCGTGTCGCCGAGGAGGCCGGGATCGAGCTGGAGTACGTGAACGTCGGCGGCGGTCTCGGCATCCCTTACCGCCCGGACGACAGGCCCATCGACATCACCGCCTACGCGGAGGAGATCATCGCGGCGCGGGAGAAGTTCTTCGGCGTCGACGGGCCGCGCGTCATCACCGAGATCGGCAGGTACGTGACCGGCCCGCACGGCGTCCTGGTCACACGCGTCATCAACCGCTGCCGCAAAGGCCACCAGATCGCCGGCGTGGACGCGTCGATGTCGTCGCTGATGCGGCCCGCCATGTACGGCGCCTACCACCACCTCTCCCTCCCCTACGCCGAGGGACGGCCCGTCGGCAGGTTCGACGTCGTCGGCGCGCTCTGCGAGAACATGGACAAGTTCGCCGTCGACCGCGAGCTGCCGGAGCCACGCGACGGCGACATCGCGCTCATCCACGACACCGGAGCCCACGGCCACGCCATGGGCTTCACCTACAACGGCCGCCTGCGACCCGCCGAGCTGATGCTCACCGACGCCGGCGACGTGGTGGAGATCCGGCGTGCCGAGACCTACGAGGACTACATGGCGACCGTCCGCTGGGAGTTTGATCGTGGATAGAAGCATGGTCGAGACCGCCTTCGAGCGCCGGGAGTCGTTGTCCGAGGACGACCTCGCGGCCCTGGCACCCCACGTCACCGCCGGCCTTGAGGCCCTCGACCGCGGAGAGCTGCGCGCGGCGCGGCCGGAGGGGCCGGAGTGGGTGGTCGACACCTTCGTGAAGAAGGTCATCCTGCTGTCGTTCCTGACCCGCCGGAACGAGGTCGGCGCCGGCGGCCCGCGACGACCGAAGAGCTTCGACAAGATCGCGCTCAAGTTCGAGGACTGGGACGACGCCGCCTTCCGCGAGGCGCGCCTGCGTGTGGTCCCCGGCGGCGTCGTCCGCCACGGCGCGTACGTGGCGCCCGGGGCCGTGCTGATGCCGTGCTTCGTCAACGTCGGCGCCCACATCGGCCCCGGCACGATGATCGACACCTGGGCCACCGTCGGCTCCTGCGCGCAGATCGGTGCGCGCTGCCACATCTCCGGCGGGGCCGGCATCGGCGGCGTCCTTGAACCGCTCGGTGAGCAGCCGGTGATCGTCGAGGACGACGTCTTCGTCGGCGCGCGCTCGGAGGTCGCCGAAGGAGTGGTCGTGAGGCGTGGCGCCGTGCTCGGCATGGGGGTGTTCCTCGGCAGGTCCACCCCCATCGTCGACCGCGCCACGGGAAAGGTCACCTACGGCGAGGTCCCCGAGAACGCCGTCGTCGTCCCGGGCTCCCGTGTCGACGCGAACAATCCCGACATCTCGATCTCCGCGGCGATCATCGTCAAGTACGCCGACGAGCGCACCCGCGGCAAGACGGCCCTTAACGACCTCGTCCGCGACTGACCCTCGATGCCATCGACGCGACCGACGTCTGCACCGAGCGCGTTCGACCGGCTGCGCGCGCTCCTGGCGGGAATCCCCGCTCCCCCCGGCGTCACCACGATCCCCCTCCATCTCGGCGAGGCCCGCCTCGTCACGCCGCCGGTGGACGGCCGTCTCCTCGGTGAGGTGGACGGCTGGACGCGCTACCCGCCGCTCGGCGGCACCCCTGAACTCCGCGCCGCCTACACAGGCTGGCTGGAACGCCGCTTCGGCCCCCACCTGCGCGCCGCCGTGGACCAAGGATCGCTCGCCATCGAGCCGACGCCCGGCACGAAGCAAGCCGTCACGGCCGCCATCACCCTCGCCGTCCACCCGCGCGCTCCGGCGGTCGTCCTGCCGAACCCCTTCTACCCCACCTACCACGCGGCGGTGGAGGCCGCGGGAGGCCGTGCGATCCTCTACGGCCACGCGCCGGAGGTCCCCGCCGCCGTAGCCGCTCACCGGGGTGTCGCCGCGGTCGTCGTCTGCTCACCGGGAAACCCCCGCGGTGAGACGCACACCCCTGCCACGGTGCGCGCCATCAGCGCGGCGGCGCGCGCGGCCGGCGCGCTGCTCGTCGTCGACGAGTGCTACATCGACCTGGTCCACGCCGCGTCCGCGCACGACGGGTTCCTGACGTCCGGCACGGCCGGTGAAACGGGACGCTTCCTGGTCCTGCACACCTTGTCCAAACGGTCCGGGATGCCGGGCCTTCGGTCCGGTTTCGTGATCGGTGACCCGGCGAGCGTGGCGGCGTACGCGAACCACAACCGCACCTGCGGTGTCTCCCAGGCGGCGCCGGTGTGCGCGGTGGCGGCACGCCTGTGGGCCGACGACGCGCACGTCGCGCACCTGCGGTCCGCGGTGAGCGCCAACTGGGACACCACGGACGAACTGCTCGGCGATCTGCCCGGTTACCAGCGGGCCGAGGCGGGATTCTTCCTCTGGTTCCCCGTACCCGACGACGAGGAGGCCGCGCGCCGGCTGTGGCGCGAAGAGGCCATGACGGTGATGCCGGGCCGCTACCTCGGCACGGACACCGAGCGCGGCTTCAACCCCGGCGCGGGCCACCTGCGCATCGCGCTCGTCCACCCGCAGGACCGCACCCGCGAGGCACTGACCCGCCTACGCCGGGTGCTCACCAGGCTCGGACCACTCACGCCCACAGGTAGGCCGACCGGATGAGCGGCGGTCTCCGGACCGACCCGCGTACGCCGGATTCTCATGAAGCCTTGACCACCAACGACCAACAGGGGAGCTGACCAGATGAGCGGCGGTCTCATCGGATGGATCGACGTCGAACGCGACCTGACGGAGCAGGCGGACATCGTGCGCGCCATGACGGACACGATGCGCGACCGCGGCCCCGACGCGGGCGCGATCCACATCACCCGGCACGCGGCGCTCGGCCACCGCGAACTCACCACCCCCGGCACCACCGAAGGCCCTCAGCCGGCGCTGTTCCCCGCGCACAACGGCCACTCCTCGGACGAGGGGCCCGTCGCGCTCGTGTACGACGGCGCGATCTACAACCTGGCCGCCGTCCGCCGGTCCCTGAACCTGCCCCCCGCCGCCACCGACACCGACGTGCTGCTGCGGGCCTACCTGACGCACGGCGCGGACTTCGTCACCCGCCTCGTCGGCGCGTTCGCGATCGCCGTCTGGGACGCACGCGACCGGCGACTGCTGCTGGCACGGGACCACATGGGCCTGAAGCCGCTGTACTACCACCCCTACCCCGGCGGGATCCTGTTCGCCTCCCTCCCCAAGGGGATCATGGCGAACCCCCTGTTCAGCCCGCGCCTCGACCGCTCCCTGATGACGATCGTGCTCCAGCCGCGCCTCACACTCGCTGGTGAGACTCCGCTCGCCGGCGTCCACGAGGTGAAACCCGCGCACGTCGTCACCTACACCCCCGACCACGGCCCGGTCTCGCGCGCCTACTGGCGCCTGACGAGCGAACCACACCCCCACACCCCCGCCGAGACCGCCGAACACGTGAGGGAACTTCTCCACGAAGCCGTGGCGACCCAGCTCCCCGCCTCCGGCCCCTGCGCCGCGATGCTGTCCGGCGGCGTCGACTCGACCTCGGTCGCCGCACTGGCGGCCCGCTCCCTGCCGTACCCCCTCGACACGTACTGCGTCGAGTTCGACAGCGACAAGGCCCACTTCGCGCCGACCGAACTACGACCCGACGTGGACAGTCCGTACGCCGCCGCCGCAGCGGAACACATGGGAAGCAGGCACACCACTCTCACCGCGACGATGCAGGACCTGCTCGACGTGATCCCGGCGACCCGCCGCGCACGTGACCTCCCCGGCTGGGGCCAGTTCGACGCGTCGATGTACCTGCTGTTCCGGCGCATGCGCCAGGACACCACCGTGGCCATGTCCGGTGAGGCCGCCGACGAGTTCTTCGGCGGATACCCCTACCTCTTCAAACCCGCCCTGATCCGCCGCGACACCTTCCCCTGGCTCGGCGACGGCCCCAGACTCGCCGACTACCTGACCCCGGACCTCACCCAGGACGGCGACGAAAAGGCCCGGTACGCACAACTCCTCGGCGAAGTGCCGAGCCTGCCAGGCGAGCAGGGCTTGGACGCACGCATGCGCGAAGTTCTGTACCTGGGAATGGCCGGCCCATTGGCCGTGGTCCTGGACCGCAAGGAACGCATGAGCGCCGCACAGGGCCTCCACGTACGCCTGCCGTTCTGCGACCACCGCCTGGTCCAGTACGTATGGAACGTCCCTTGGTCCATGAAATGCGCCAACGGCCTGAAAAGCCTTCTCAAACAGGCAATGGCCGACATCCTCCCCCCCACCACACTGAACCGCCAGAAGAGCGCCTACCCCCACGTCCAGAACCCGTCCCACGAAAAGGCCCTGGTACACGAGGTGATGCGCATAACGAACGCCGGCGACTCCCCCCTGCACGGAATGTTCGACACCCCCCGCCTCAACGACCTCCTGCGCCAGATCGACACCGGCCAACTGAACGCACAACTCCCCGGCGGCGCCAGCGCGGCACAACTCCTCGTCCAACTCGTCGAACTCGACGCCTGGATGCGCGACCACCGAGTGACCCTCTCCTGACCCGCCGCGGCGCGGGAGACCGTACGGTCGTGCGATCGCCTCAGGCCGACTGCGATGTGCTCGCATCAGAAGCGAGCGCGTCCGGCCGGCAGCCATGACGTCAGGAGCGGCCTCACGGTACCGATCAGCAAGAAAGGCCTGTCGATCTGGGACCACTTCCAGATCGACAGACCTTCGCGCCCCCGGTTCGAGTCCCGCCTTCTGCTGTTGACTGGACTAGATCGTCCAAGCTTCGTGACGGGCGGCGCCCGGCGAGGTCGCCATCGAGGTGAGCGCCACCGGGCCGTTCCGGGAGGCCGAGCCGGAGCACCAGGACTACCTGGAGCGCTACCCAACGGCTACACCTGCCACTCCGTCCGCTCCGGTTGGAAGCTCCCCCGCCGGGACGCCCGGGCCGCCGGCCGACCTGAAGCCGCCAGACGCGCAGGACAGTCCCGTCACGTGACCGAGCGCACCACTCAAGGGTGCCCTGTACCATGATAACGGACTATATAGTCCAAATACCATAGTCGACCTGTGCCGCAGGGCGCCGGTCGCGCATCGGCTCAACGGCTCTGACGCTTGGAGGTGATATGCCGCTCCTTCGACGCCCGCGCTCCGTCCGGGCTCGGTGCACCCTCATCGCGGCGCTGTTCGCGGCCGGCATCCTGGTGGCCCTCGGCGCGACGCTGAACCTGGCGATCCACTCCCGCATCCAGTACGAGGCCTTCAGCCAGGCCGAGCGGGTGGCGAGCCTGTGGAGCCCGATCGCTCGCGGCGGCATGGTGCCACAACCAATACCCGCCCACCCGCCCATCGACCTCATCCAGGTGGTGGACGTCCATCACCGGGTCGTGAACTCCAGCCGCACGGCCTCCGCGACCGTACCGCTGAGCAAACTCCGCCCCCCGCCCGACGCCCGCTTCCAGCCGTACCGCGAGTGCCCGGCGGACGGCCGGTGCATCCTGATGCAGGCCATCCGCCTGACTCCGGCGCCGGACGCGGGCGTCCTCTACGCAGGCGTTCCGGAGCCGGACCTGCTGGCCACCCATGAGCTCGAGTACGCCATCGCGGCGGGGGTCGTCCTGGTCACCGGGATCGTGGCCTGGACCGCATGGGTGCTGGTGGGGCGCTCGCTGCGTCCCGTCGAGGCGATCAGGGCCCGAATCTCGCAGATCACGGTGAGCGACCTCAGCCTGCGCGTCCCGGAACCGGGGGGCGACGACGAGATCAGCCGGCTCGCCACCACCGCCAATCAGACCCTCGGTCAGCTTGAGGGCGCGGTGGAACGCATACGCCGGTTCGCCTCCACGACCAGCCACGAGCTGCGCAGCCCCATCGCCGGGCTGCGCGCGCAGTTGGAGGAGGCGTTGCTCTACCCGGACGACGTCGACACCGAGGACGCGCTCCGGAGCGCGTTGACCACCGCCGGCCGACTGGAGGCCATCGTCAACGACCTGCTGCTGCTCGCCCGTCTCCGGGCCGCCGACTCGCCGCCGCCGGCGAAGATCGATCTCGGCCGGCTCGTCGCCGCCGAGGTCGGCGCGCGGTCCTCGTCCGTGCCGATCAACGTCGACGCGCCCGCCGGGCTGGAGATCCGCGGCTCGCGCCTGCAGCTGATCCGCGTACTGGAAAACCTCCTGGCCAACGCTCTGCGGCACGCCGAGTCAGCCGTGGAGGTCACCGTCGAACCGGCCGACGACGGGGTCGCGGTCACGGTGGCCGACGACGGGCCCGGCATCCCGCCGGCCCACCGTGAACGCGTCTTCGACCGATTCGTCCGCCTCGACGACGGCCGCCGCCGCGACCCGGGCGGGAGCGGGCTCGGCCTGGCCATCTCGCGCGACATCGCTCACACCCACCGCGGCACGCTCACAGTCGAGGACTCGCCACGTGGGGCCAGGTTCGTGCTGTGGCTGCCGCTCATCAGCGGAGGTCCTTCCCCGGCACATCACGGGCAGACGCCTGACGCGCATCAAGAGCCGCGTTCACCGATGGGCCGATCGGCCGGACGGCCCGAGCCGGGCTTCGGCCCCGAGCCGCTGGGAGTCGCACCATGACAACCTGCGCTGGAACCCAAGCAAATCTGGGCAACGGCGATGAAGCTACATGATGGTCTGCTTCTCGCCCGCACCACCCGCGACGTGCGGCGGTTGGAGGTGACCCTGGACACAGCCCTCGGCCACGTCCGCGCGAACGGCCGTCACGCCGTGAGGAACGACTTCACGTGGTCGAGCGCCATATCGAGGGCGAACTCCATGGGCTTGATGTCATGAGCGGTCTCCGCGAGCAGGTACCCGCCTTGCAAGGCCGCCATCAGACCCGTGGCAAGCTTCTCCGGGTCGGCGTCCGGCCTGAGCACCCCGTTGTCCCGCATCCGCGCCAGGCCGGCGGCGAGCAACCCTTCCCATTCCACGAACGACTCGGCGAGTGTGGCGCGGGCCTGGTCGTCCTGGTCGGCGAGCTCGCTGGCCAGCGAGCCGAGCGCACAGCCGTAGGCGCCCTTCCGCAACGAGTTCTGCTGCACCAGCGCGTCGCGCCAGCGGACCAGGCCGCGGAACGACTTCAAGCGCTGAAGGTTGCCGCGTTCACGCTCGAGGACCTGCGCGGCGCGCGCCGCGACGACGGCGCGGACCAGTTCCTCCTTGTCCGGGAAGTGGTTGTAAAGCTGAGATTTGCTGGTATTGCTCGCGGCCCGGACGTCGTCCAGCGTGGTCGCGTTCACCCCCTTCACGTACATCAGCTCGACAGCGGCCGCCACGATGCGCGCACGGGTGGCGGTCCCACGTGGCGTCATCCTCTGCCCCGGCTGTGCGTTCTCCGGCCTGCTCACAGTCCTCAGGCTACCCCGTCTGATCGCAGCCGCCCTATGGACCACATGGTCCCGCTCGACCACGGTTCTCCTGTAGGCGGTCGATTCCGCGATGTTGGTGTCAGTGGTCGTTCGCCGGTCATGCCAGCGGTCCAGGTGTGCCAGATGCCTTCGATCATGGCCGGCGGGCGTTGCGCGACGCGGGCTGAGCCGCACGGACGCGTCCCGCCGCCACCCATGCCTGCACCAGCGCGATCCAGGACTATAACGTCCACAATATCTGGCGTGACATCGAGCGGCAGGTCTCCGCAGCCTCCCATGATGAGGCGAAGCGGCACATCAGAGGGTCATGGCGGTACGCCCTCGTCCGGCCGGGTGCATCTACGCTGGTACCATGATGGACGATATAGTCCATAAAATGTCCAGGGCACGGCAGCCGGGCCCGCATACAGGGAGGTGCCCGATGAAGGCGATCGTGGTGACGGACGAGGCCGCGGGAACGGCTGGGATGGCGCTGGCGGAGCGACCCCTGCCCAAGGCGGGGATCAACGACGTGCTGGTCGAGGTTCATGCGTCGGGGTTCACCTGGACCGAGTTGGAGTGGCCCTCGACCTGGACCGACCGCCTCGGCCGTGACCGGACGCCGTCGATCCCGGGTCACGAGGTGGCCGGAGTGGTCAGCGCTCTCGGTTATGGGACGACGGGGCTGTCGGTGGGCCGGCGGGTGTTCGGCCTCACGGACTGGTACCGCGACGGCACCCTGGCGGAGTACGCGGCCGTCGAGGCGCGTAACCTCGCCCCGCTCCCGGCCGACGTCGACTTCACGGTGGGCGCGAGCGTCGTGATGCCGGGTCTGACCGCGTGGCAGGGGCTGTTCGAGCACGGCCGCCTCCAGGCGGGGCAGAGCGTGCTCGTGCACGGTGCGGCAGGCGCGGTCGGTTCGATGGCGACGCAGCTCGCACGCGAGGCCGGCGCCTATGTCATCGGCACCGGACGCGCCGCCGGCCGGCAGACGGCGCTCGACTTCGGCGCGCAGGAGTTCCTCGACCTCGAGAACGACCCCCTGGAAGATGTCGGCGGAGTCGACCTGGTGTTCGACGTCATCGGCGGCGACATCGGGACGCGGTCCGCAGGCCTGGTTCGCCCCGGAGGAACGCTGGTGACCGTCACCGGGCCGCCGGAGGCGCGGCCCGCCGACGGCCTGGCGATCGACTTCGTCGTCGTGTCCGATCGTGCTCAGCTGGGCGAGATCGCCCGGCGCGTGCGGGACGGACGACTGCGGGCGAACATCGGCGACATCGCGACCCTCGACGACGCCGTCGCCGCCCTCAACCCGACCGAGCGGGCCGAAGGGAAGCCGATCATCCGCGTTCGCCCATAAGGACCCGGCGACGCGATCGCCGACGGCGGATCGGCACGGCGAGCTCGGCGTCCCCCGACCAACCGGTGGAGCGGTCCTGGCACATTCCGCGCTCTGTGCTGCTGAGGGGCCGGGTTCTGAACGGTCTGCTTCGACCGCGTTCTGCAAGAGGCGATCAGAACACCATGGTGAGCAGGTCGGTGAACAGTTCCTGTTCGTCGATCTCGAGCCCGCGGTTGGTGAACCACGTGGCCATGTTGTGGCAGTCGCGCATCAGGAAGTCCATGCCCTTCGGGTTGCCCACGATGTCGACGACCTGGGGCAGATCGATCATCACGATCCGCTCGGCCTGCGCGAGGACGTTGTACGGCGACAGGTCGCCGTGCGCGAGCCCCGCGCGGGCCAGTTCACGCATGCCGTTGCGGAGCTGCTCGAAGTACACGCCGAGCAGCTCCTTCGACGGCCGGACCTGGGCGAGCCGGGGCGCGGCACCGCCCTCGCCGTCGTCGATGAACTCCATCAGCAGCTCGGTGCCGTCCACCTGCACCGGATACGGCACCGGAACGCCTGCCTTCCACAGCCGATTGAGGGCGTCCCATTCGGCGTACGCCCACTGACCGGCCGCGACGCCACGACCGTGCGAGGTCTTCTTCGCCATCGCCCGGCTGTCGCGGCTGTTGCGGGTACGACGGCCTTCGACGTACGACGTACTGCGGTGGAAGGACCGGTGTTCCTCGGTTCGATACCGTTTCGCGGCCAGCAGCGAGGACTTCGCCGGGTTGTCGCCGATGGCTTCGACGGCCCGTTCGAGCAGGAAGACGTCGGCTTCCTTGCCGGTTTTGAGGACGCCGAGCTCGGTGTCGATCGCAGCCTGTTCCGTCACAACCCACGAGGGGCGTGGTTCTGGGCCGCGAGACCCGCGCTCGACCTCCAGCCAGGTGGACCATCGCTGATCCCGGCCCAGCTCCTCGTCGACCGGATGAAACTCCACGACGAAGGCGCCGGCCGGATCTGATCGAGACTCCTCACCGGTGAGATCAGCCCGGCGGGAGTGGAGGTCGGAAGAGGAATCAGAGAGTTCGTACTCGAAAGACAACGGGTGTGCTCCTGAACAAAGAGGTCGGACTGATGCGGACATGCCGCAGCACAGTGATGGCCATCCGTCAGCCCTCCTTAGTCCAGGCAGCGTTCGCCGCCGCTCGATCAACCCAGCATGCCCGCCCGTTCCGGCCCCCGCAACGCATTTACCGGAGGCTCGACCGCGCGGTCGGGCTCACCCCGGAGCTCCCGCACCGGCTTCGCGGACCGGCAGGCCGGCTCCGGCGGCACCTGCTCCCGCCAGGTCCGCGACGCAGCGAGCCGCCGGCGGTGTTCGTCGTACGATCGTAGGAGGTCACCGAGGTTCTGAACCGGCCGATCAGCCGGGAACCGCCATGGAACTCGACCGGTGCGGCACTGCAGACGGGAACTGCCGGCTCCAGGGTCAAGAAGCCGGCAGTGCGATGCTGTCGATCGCGGCGTCGGCGATTCGGTTCCTGGTCTTCGCGTCGATCCCTGCCTTGGCGAGTGCTTCGAGCCCGCGATGCGTGGTGAGGATCAGTCCGCCGAGCACCTCGGCGTCGGCGGCCGGATCCACGTGCCCGGCGCGCTGCGCCTGCTCGACAAGCCGGCGGCAGCTGTCGAGCAGCATTTCGTACGCCGCGAGTGACCTGGTCGCGATGGCGTCGTTCTCCGACGCCAGTTCGGCCGTGGCCTTGGCCAGCAGACAGCCAGGCCTACCGGTGTGGTCGTCCGGCGCCGTGAGCCATTCGCGGAGACGGTCGAGGGCCTGATCCTCCGGGCCTTCGAGCAGGGCGGCTGACCGTATGTTCAGAACTAGCACTTCACCCGACACCACTGAGTTCGCAGGAAAGCGCGCGATCGTCACGGGAGGCACTCGCGGGATCGGCGCGGCCATCGTGCAGCGGCTGCTCGACGGCGGCGCGACCGTCGTCACCACGGCGCGTAACGCCTCCGACGAGACGCCGAAGGCCGCCACCTTCATCCGGGGCGACATCGGCACGCTCGCAGGCGTGCAGGCATTCACTGCGGCGGCGCTCGACGAACTCGGCGGCGTCGACATCGTGGTCAACAACGCGGCGGCGGCACGCGCCCACATCGGGGGCATCTCATCCATCCCCGATGACGAATGGACCGACGCACTCGACCTCAACTACCTGTCCGCCGTGAGGGTCAACAACGCGCTGCTGCCGGCGCTGCGCGAGGCCGGGCCGGGCAGCGTGATCGTCAACATCTCATCGGGAGCGGCCCTCACGCCGGCGCCGCCATTGGCTCACTATGCCGCCGCCAAGGCCGCCCTCAACACCTACAGCAAAGCGCTCGCTTCCGAGCTCGCGCCTGCCGGAATCCGCGTCACCACGATCATCCCCGGCAACGTGCTCACCCCGGGCGCCGACGCGCTCCGCCAGAAGTTCGCCGACGCGATGGACGTCCCGCTCGCCGCCACCACAGCGGGCATTCCTCTGGGTCGTCCCGGAGACCCGCGCGACATCGCCGAGGCCGTCGCCTACCTCGCATCGGACCGGGCTCAGTGGGTCACCGGAGTAAGCCTGACAGTCGACGGCGGTGAACTCCCCGTCATCCAGCTCTTGCCTGAACCTTCACGCCACGAGTCTCGGCGGATCCGCTCGAACAGCTCGACCTTGGTGAGCGCCACCAACTCCCCCTCGGGATGCCGGGGTCCGGCACCGGAGGCGCCGGACCCCAGGCGGTCACCGGCGCATGGTCAGACGCCAGGTCCGGTAAGTGCCGTAGTTGCATTTCAGCGCGTACGCCGTGCCGTTGGAGCCGGCGTCGATGCAGAGCGGGCCGTCGGACGGGTTCATGAACTGGGCGCCTCGCCGCGGGAGACCACGAGATGGTTCCGGTTCGCGCTGTGGACGGCGTTGGTTCGGAAATGGCATGCGATTCGTCTCTGAGGCGAGGCTCCCGCCGGGCATGGCCGATCGACCGGGAGCGGAGTGAGCCAGACGCTAGGGGCAGGCAGTGTGTTCAGCGACGGGCGCCCCTGACTCGGCGTAGGACAACCTGGCCCCCTTCATCACTTACTCCGCCCGGGCCGGACCGCGCGGAGGTCCGTTCACGGCGCAAGAAAACCCGTCCGCCCGCGACGGCATATGCACCTCCTCATCAAGGATCCATCAGCGGCCGGAGCGGCCTGGGATGTGCTGGGACGCGTGGCCGTCGCCGTACGCCGAATCCGCTCTGAAAGATTCAGGGAGATTCGTCTAGAAAGTTTCTGTGCTTACGGACGTTTCAGATCGGCGTCGATGACAAAGGCGATGGTCACAGGGGCAGCGGACCAGTCGGTGAGAGGGTGAGGACGCCCGCGTGGGGTGACGGCATCAAGAGCGGGTGGACCGAGACGCGCCTCATCTCTAGGTTATGTTTCTAGCTGATCAGCCGGAAAGTTTCCGTCCTGAGACGGTTCGACGGGTCGGGCGGACCGCTCCTCATCAACGGAGAGTCCATGGCGCGCACGAGGCCCAGTACGCGCCGATCGTCTCCACATACCTGCCCACATATCTGGTCGTCGTCCGATGCCGGTTCAGCAAGGAAGTACTGATCGGCGCCGTCAAGGTCGACATGGAGGGAGAGCGATCGTGAAACCGCCTGGCTCGCGAAAGTCCACCTGCGGATCGGCGCCCCGACATCTGATCGCACTGGGACACCGTCGCATTGCCATGATCGCCGGCCACGACCGGATTCTGTGCTGCCGGGCCAGGCTGGACGGCTACCGCTCGGCCCTGGAAGCCGCGGGCCTTCGCGTGGACAGCGACCTCGTCGTACACGCCGAGCTGGCCAGACATGACGGACGAGTGGCCGCGCTCCGCCTGCCGCACGGCCCGGAACGACCCACGGCGATCTTCGAAGCCGGTGCCGGGTCGCCGACATTCGTGGGTGGCGTCGCCGTCGCCGATGTCCTCCTCGCCGCCTCCGTCACCGCGGTGATCGCCTGCAACGACGTGATCGCCCCCGCCGGCCTGACGGGCAGGGAAACGCACGGATTCACACCGCTGACCCGCTGGGATCAGCCCCTTTCGGGAGGAGGGAATCGATGACCGGTTTCTGATGCGAGTCGCTCAGCACTCCATGCCCTCCCCACAACAAGGAATCCCCGTGAAGATCAAATCTCTGGCGAAGCTATTGATCAGCACACTGCTTGCCGTCGGCGTCGGCGTCGGCGCGACCGCCCTCGTGGTGCCGGAGTACGGCGCGATTGCGGCGACCGGCCCGGCCGGCAACGACTCGGCCGGCCTGGCAGCCGGCGGCTGCGTCGCCGATCCCGCGCTGCCGGGCGCCACGAAGAGTTCCCTCTACACCGTCACGGCGGACGGCTCCCCGCTGTACGTCGAGAAGATGACCAAGTTCGCTCCCGAGATGCAGGTGCACTACGCGCACTGCTCGATGGCGGCAGCGGGCACCGCCAGGTTCTCCGTCACCGTCGCCCAAAGTTTCAACTCCTACACCGTCAGCCCCAAGAGCCGGAAGCTGGCGGTCACCAGAAGCGGCAACACCATCACCTTCGACAGCGGCCCGAACTACTTGATCGTCCAGTTCGACTCCGCAGAGCTGCTGTTCATCCTCATTGACGCACCCGAGTCCGCTCCGCCGCACCTGGGGGACGCCAACGTCAAGAGCCTGGCCGACTACGGGGTCGACAACACCGGGGGGACACTCGTCACGGCCAAGATCCAAAGTGCCATCAACGCCGCGTCGGGAGCGACCCGCAACATCCTGTACGTGCCGGCGGGCAAGTACCTGGTCGGCGAGCTCTGGCTGAAAAGCAACATGACGTTGTATCTGGCCGCCGGTGCGGTCCTCTACGGCTCGAACAACAAGGCGGACTTCAACACCGGCAGCGGCGGGGTGAACATCGAGGGCATGCAGCATGCCTCCTTGCGGGTGTACCAGGTCAGCAACGCGAAGCTGCTGGGCCGCGGTGTCATCGACGGTAACGGGAAGTCGCTGCGGGCGCAGGGCCTGAATCTGGCGTTGCTGAAGATCGAGCAGAGCTCGAACATCGAGGTCGACGGCCCGATCGTCCGTGACTCCAGCTACTGGAACACGCTCGTCTACCGCAGCGACAAGGTCACCATCAAGAACTACAAGCTGATCAACTGTCGGCCCACGACGGGTTACAACAACACCGACGGCGTGGATTTCGACGAGTCGACCAACGGCCTGTTGTCCAACGCCTTCCTCTACACCGGTGACGACAACATGGCGACCAAGAACGAGGACACGACCACCGGTGCGATCGACACCAAGAACGTCGTCCACGAGCATGTCGTCTGCTACAGCAATTCCGGCTGCGCGAAGATCGGCACCAAGACGGAAGGGCGGTCGATGGACGGGGTCGCGTTCCGTGACATCGACGTGGTGAAGGCGGGACGCTCGATGGTGATCGACGCGGTCGACACGGCCGTTGTCTCGAACACCCGGTGGGAGAACATCAGGGTGGAGAACACCGACAGCCTGATCGACCTGGAGGAGGACCGGCCGCCTTCCTGGCGAACCGTGCAGAACACCGCGACGATCCGCGACGCCTACTTCACCAACGTCTCCTCCGACGTGAAGAAGGTCGTCAACCTGCACGGTCGTTCGTCGGCCGTGAACATCAACGGCGTACATTTCACCAACTTCACCGTCCAGGGCAAACCCGTCACCAGTTCGACCGACGCCGACGCGAGCTGGAACATCAACTCCTACGTCTCCAACATCACCTTCTCCACGGCCCCGACCCCCACGCCGTCACCGACTCCCACACCCTCGCCGACCCCCACGCCGTCGCCCACGCCCACACCCTCGCCGAGCCCCACGCCGTCGCCGAGCCCCACACCCTCGCCGACCCCCACTCCGTCGCCGAGCCAATCCGGTGCCTGCGAGGTGGGCTACACGATGAACTCCTGGAACGACGGGTTCACCGCCAGCATCCACATCACCAACCGCGACACATCAACGATCAATGGTTGGACTCTGGCGTTCACCCTTCCTGGCGGGCAGACCATCACCAGCGGCTGGAACGCCACCTACACCGGCTCCAGCGGTCAGATCTCCGCGCGCAACGTCTCGTACAACGGGACGCTGGCAGCAGGCGGATCCACCGACATCGGCTTCCAGGCCACCCATACCGGCAATACCGGCAAGCCTGACCAGTTCGCCCTCAACGGCGTCAGCTGCGCCATCTCCTGACGGGAACGTCGGGTCACCGGTGGAACCTCGGCCTGCCCTGCCGCAGGCCGGGGTCCCACCGGCTCACCACGCACGCTCCGTCCTAGAGCTCTTGGTCGACGGCAGAGCGGGGGATGTAGTCCCGCGATAAGCCAGCCGACATAAAGAAAGGTCTGTTGATCTGGGATCACTCCCAGATCGACAGACCTTTTCGTCTGTCGGGACGACAGGATTTGATCTGCGCCATTGGTCGGTGATGCTGGAATAAGGATGTTATCTAACGTTGCCTCAGAGGACGGGTATAAGTCGGAGGCTTCGATGGGTCAGTACTCGCTGCCGGACATGCCCTACGACTACGCCGCCCTCGAGCCGGCGATCACGGGCGAGATTCTGCTCGCCGCGCTGACCGCCGTCACCCTGACAACGACGGCCCGGCTGTGACCGGCGTGTGGTCGCTGGCAGGCTGGACCGGTGACCCTCGACCTGCTGCCGACACTGTCGGCCGCATCGCTGGCGGCGTTCGCCCTGGCGCTGCTGTCCGCGGTAGCCGGGTTCGGCGGCGGGGTACTGCTGCTGCCCGTCTTCACCGCCCTGTTCGGGCTGCGCTTCGCCATCCCGATGCTGACGCTCACCCAACTGTCCAGCAACGGCGGCCGGGCCTGGCTCAACCGCCGCGAACTGCGCCGGCCGCTGGTCGGCTGGTTCGCCCTGGGCGCCGTCCCCCTCGCGGTCGCCGGCGCGCTCGTGCTGGTCCACGCCCCGCTCAGCCCCTTGAAAAGGGTGCTCGGGGGGTTCCTGATCGGCGTGGTGATCTGGCGGCGGCGGAACCCCCACACCGCCAAGCCCCGCGACCGGGCCTTCATCGGCGTCGGCGCCGCCTCCGGGCTCGGCTCGGCTCTGCTCGGCTCGGTGGGCCCGTTGACCGCCCCGTTCTTCCTGGCCTACGGGCTGACCCGGGCGGCCTACATCGGCACCGAAGCCGCGGCCGCCCTCACCATGCATCTCACCAAGATCGCCGCCTACGGCGCCGGCGACCTGCTCACCAGCCGCGTCGTTCTTTACGGCGCCGTTCTCACTCCGGCCACCCTGGCCGGCGCATGGACCGGAAAGAAGATCGTCGGACGGGTCGGCGACCGCATGTTCGTCCTGCTCGTCGAGATCGGCCTCGTCGCCGCCGGCCTGCTCTTCCTCGCCGGCCTGTGACATCTGTTCGGGACACGCCAGAGCCTGACCCGGTGCGGCTCGGTCCGATGTGGATCGTCAACCCGTACAGCCCCCGGCCAGCTGATCAGGCCTGCCGCGTTCGTCGAATGTTCGGGCGAGCGCCGGTTGGGCCGGCCGGGATGGTGGGCCCGGCACCGGAGGCGCCGGGCCCCGTGCGGTCACTGGCGCATGGTCAGGCGCCAGGTTTGGTAGGTGCCGTAGTTGCATTCCAGCGCGTAGGCCTTGCCGTTCGAACCGGCGTCGATGCAGATCGGGCCGTCGAAGGGGTTCACGAACTGGACGTTGTTGTAGTTCGGGCCGCGGGCGTCGAGCCCTTGGGTGTCGTTGTGGATTGGATCGCTGACGCAGTCGCGCATCCGCAAGGTATATTCTCTGGTTATTTCGATCGTGCCTTCGAACATTTCGATGCAGAGCTTGGTGTGCATATTGCGGATCTGGACGACGTTGTAGTCGGGGGTGCCGGCCCTGTGCCCGGGGCGCGGGCCGTAGTTCCCCTTGATCTCCCAGGTCTGCCAGCTGTTCCCGGCCTGGCACGGGCTGGTGTACAGCACCTGGTAGTTGCCGTCCAGGCAGCGGCCGGTCGCCCACTGCTGCAGGTGTCCCCGGAAGGCGAACAGGCCGGCCGCCTGGCTGGGCGTCGCCAGGGCCACGCCGGGAAGCAGGACGAGCATGAGCGCGGCGATGAGCATCAGCGGTCGCCACGTGCGCCGACGATCGCCGGCCGAAGACCGCGCCGAGGAGGGCGTGGCGTCACCGGCCGTGGCGCGGGTCGCGTATGAGGCACCTCGCCGCGGGAGACCACGAGATGGTTCCGGTTCGCGCTGTGGACGGCGTTGGTTCGGAAATGGCATGCGATTCCTCTCTGAGGCGAGGCTCCCGCCGGGCATGGCCGATCGACCGGGAGCGGAGTGAGCCAGACGCTAGGGGCAGGCGGCGTGTTCAGGTTCGCCGCCGGAAACTGAACAACGAACCGCGAACATCTCCCCCGGCTCGAATGTCAGAGGAAGTACAACTTCGGGCTCTCGCCGACGGTGATGAAACCCGTCTGCGACGATGTCGGCGTAAGGGGGGTCAGTGCCACGTCAAGAACGTCAGCTGGGTGTCGAGGACACGCCGTTGCTTCGGTTCGCCGGTGATCTGCGGCGATTACGGCGGCAGGCCGGGCAGCCGTCGTACCGCGAACTGGGCAGGCGGGCCCGCTATTCGGCGGCGGCGCTGTCGGAGGCCGTGGCCGGGCGGAGGTTGCCGAGCCTCGCGGTGACGGTGGCGTTCGTCGCGGCCTGTGAGGGCGATGTCGAGGCGTGGCGGGAGCGGTGGCGGGAGCTGGCCGCGTCCGATGCCACGCCGAACGGGCAGGCGTCGTCGCCGTACGTCGGGCTGGCGGCCTACCAGGTCCAGGACGCCGACCGGTTCTTCGGCCGGGAGGCGCTGACCGAGACCTTGGCGCGCCTGGTGGACGAGCGGCCGTTCGTGGGGGTGTTCGGCGCCTCCGGCGCCGGCAAGTCGTCGCTGCTGCGCGCCGGGCTGGCCGCCGAGTCCAAACGCACCGTCGTGGTCCTCACCCCGGGCTCCGACCCGGTGACGGAGGTGGCGACCGTCGTGGCCGGGCTCGTCGACGAGCCTTTGGCCCACGTCCGTGAGCGACTCGCCGCCGACCCGCACGCCCTGCGCGGCCTGCTGTCCGAGGCGTGCGACGACCTGCTGCTGATCGTCGACCAGTTCGAGGAGGTGTTCACCCTCTGCGCGGATGACGACCGGCTGTGGCTGGTGCGGGCGCTGACGGCCGCCGCCTCTCCGCGCGGCAGAGTGGTGCTGGGCGTGCGCGCCGACTTCTACGGACACTGCAGCCGCCACCCCGAGCTGGTCGCCGCCCTGTACCGCGCTCAGCTGATGGTCGGCCCGATGTCGCCCGACGAGCTGCGCCGCGCCGTCACCGAGCCGGCGGCCCGGGCGGGTGCCTCGGTGGAGTCCGCCCTGCTCGCCCGGCTGATGTCGGACGTCACCGGGCAGCCGTCGGCGTTGCCGCTGGTGTCGCACGTGCTCGCCGAGACCTGGCGGCGCCGCCGCGGCATGGTGCTGACCCTGGCCGGCTACCAGGACGTCGGTGGCGTCGAGCACGCCCTGGCGCGCACCGCCGAGCACACCTTCCAGCAGCTCACGGGCGGCGAGCGGGACGCCGCCCGGCTGATGTTCCTGCGACTGGTCACTCCCGGCGACGGCACCGAGGACACCAAACGGCGGCTTCGGCGCGACGAGCTGGGGGCGTCGCACGGCCCGCTGGAGCGGTTCGCCGCGGCCCGGCTGGTCAGCGTGGACGACCACGGCGCCGAACTGGCCCACGAGGCGCTGCTGCGCGCGTGGCCACGGCTGACCGCCTGGATCGCCGAAGACCGGGACCTTCTGCGGGCCCATCGCCTGGTCACCGAGGCCGCCACGGCCTGGCAGGCGCATGACCGCGATCCCGACCTGCTGTGGCGCGGTGAGCGCCTGACCGCGATCGACCGTCTACTCGACCGGCTCAACCCGGTCGAACGTGACTTCCTCGACGCCGGCCTGACGGCACAGAGGCTCCGCGAAACCAGGCGACGCCGACGGCGACGCCGGCTCAGAGTGCTCATCGCCGCCCTGTCGGTTCTGGTCGTCCTGCTGACGGGAGCCGTCGGCCTGGCCGTCACGGCGAAAAGCGAGGCCGACCACCGGAGAAACGAGGCCATCAGCCTGCGCGCGGCCGACACCGCCCGCGCCCTCCTGCTCACCAAGCCGCGCGACGCGGCGGCGCTCGCCCTGGCCGCCTACCGGATCAGCCCCACGGCCGAGACCCGTGCGGCGCTGATCCTCGCCCACGCCGCGGCGGGGGCGGCGACCCTCGGTGAGGGCTACCAGGACACGCCCCTCCGGGTCGCCGTCACCCCCCGGACCGTTCGGTCTGGCAAGTACTCCGGTTATCAACTCTGGCGCCGGGACGGCACCGCCTGGCGGCCCGCCGGCGTCCTGCCCGGCGGCGCCTTCCTCTACAGCAGCAGCGCCGACGGACGCCGCCTGCTCACCTGGCACGCGCCTACCAGATTCCATCTGTGGGACGTCTCCGATCCTGACCATCCACGGGAGATCGCCGTACCGGACGATCTCTCGATAGTGAACGACCTCACTCGTGACGGCGGACTGCTGGTCGCCACGGGAGCCGACCGGACGACCGTGGTGTGGCGGGTCGCCGATGGATCGGTTCGCCGGCTCCCGGCCAGGGACGTGGAGGGCGCGGCGCTCGTCCCCGACGGCTCTGGGATCGTGCTCACCCGCCGCGACGGCGGGCAGTACGCCGTCGAGCTGTGGAGCCTCGACGGTGCGCGGATCGCGACCCTTATGCGCACCTTGGACGTGGTGTATCCCTACGCCGGGCCGGCCGGGACGGTGGCCGTGGTCGGAACCAAATCGGGGAAGCTGACCGTGCTGAGGTTCACCGACCCTAGATCGCCGCGCACGATGGTCCGTGCCGAGGGCATGGGGTCTCCGACCTGGGTCGTCTTCGATCCGCAGGGCCGTACGGCCGCCGCGCTGGACGACGACTCGATCAGAATGTGGGACCTGTCCTCGGGAGCCGTCGTCCTGTCCCTCCACTTCGACGGCCTGCCGCTGACACGCCCCCGGCTCCTGTCAGCGACCGGCGAACTGCTGGTCCTCAACTCCGGAAACGGCGCTCTGTGGCAAGTGGACCCCGACCTGTCCCGCGTGATCCACGACACGTGCGCCGGCCGGGTGGAACTCGACTGGAATCGGTACCTCCCCGACACGCCGCGGGTCCCCTTATGCGGGTGAACCCACAAGCCTCACCACCTGCGTGGGGTCCCCTCCGCGGCGTGGTCGCGGTCGCCGGCGCGGCTGTCCGCGGCCTCGGCCGTGCCGGACACGAAGGGGGCCAGACGGCGACGGTGTCCAGGGAGTCAGGTGGAGGGCAGGAGGCCGTCCAGCCGGCATCCGTCGGTGGTCTTGCCGTTATCGCAGTGGTTGAGCTGCAGGCTGTCCAGCACGTAGGCGAAGGTCTGACCGGACGGGCTCACCACGGAGAGCTGCGCGGTGGCCGCGCCGGTCGGAGCGACCGCCGAGACGCTGTACTCCTGCCAGTTGGAGTTGAGGGCGTAGGTCGCGCTGTCGCTGCTGGAGATCGGCGCGTTGGAGGAGTTGTACCACGACAGCCGCAGCTTGACGTTACCGGAGGTGGCGGTCGTCACCCGGGCGAAGAACTTGTACCGCTGTCCCGCCGTCACCGCCGGCTTGCGGGTGAGCGACAGGATCCCTTCAGACCACGACTGGACGTTCATGGTCAGGGACCGGCGGCCGTCGAAGTACCTGGCTGACACCTGGGCGTCCGATCCCGGTGGGGTGACCTGCATCCAGCCGCCACCGGAGAGGGTGAAGCCCGCCGGGAAGCCGTACGGCGCCACGGACTCGATCCCGCGCTCATCGGCGGTGAGCAGGTCGTTGCTGTAACCCACGTCGCAGCAGACCGGCGAGGTGAACCACGGGGTGGTGGCCGCGTTCACCGCGAGGCCGTAGTTGGGGAACGTCGCGGTGAGCTCGCTGGGGTCGTAGTAGCTGTTGAACTCCTGGTCCAGATTCCAGTTGTCCCACTGGGTGGACATGACGTCGGAGACGTCGACGGTGTCGGGCACCTCGGTGGCCTTGGCGTGATCCACGTCGGACAGGTGGACCAGCTCGTGCAGCAGGGTGCCGCTGTCCCACTCGTCCGCGGTGGCCACGCACAGGGGGCCGCAGTGCGCCTGCGCCGTACCCTCGCTGAAATCCTCGAAGACCACATACCGGCGATTGACGTCGTCGTAGCCCGCCGCCGCCAGGTCGTCGGCGACGACGTCGGCGGCGATCTCACCGCCGATCGTCCCGCCCTCGATCTCCTCGGGGATCACCAGGGCCTTGGCGTAGCCGGAGTAGGTGCTGGTGTCGTAACCGGTCCGGCAGCTGAGCTTGATGTGCTGGTCGTAGTTGGTCGACTCGTCCACCGACCAGTCCATCCGGTCGACGATCTTGGCGATCCGCTCGGCGACGTCGTTGTAGCGGTTCCCGTACTCCTCGTGCCAGGCGTATATCACCTGAACCGCCGGGGTGCTCGCACTGGCGTTGGCGGGATCGGACAGTGTCGTGGCGCAACCCCGCTTCGGGACGTTCGCGTCCACCGGCTGGGCGTAGGGATAGGCGGGCTCGGTGCCGATGGTGGCGAAGTCGGCGTGCGCCGGTCCCGCCATCACGACCACGAGACCCGCCGCGACCACCGCGGACGCCAAGCGGCCAAGCTGTGATAACGACAAAGAGATTCCCTTTCCTGGATGACCGTACGGCGATCCCGGCCACAAGCTGTGCGAGTTGTCCGGAGTCGCCCGCCGCGCTCACTGGCGCGACTTTCGCCGGCTTGCCGATGAGAAGGCCCGGCCCCCGGCGGCATGACCGTTCGAAGGGGAACGAGGCGTGCCCGACACTAGGGTCGGACGGGGTGTTCAGGTTCGCACCCGGCGTCTGAACAACAAACCACGAACAACGGATATCGGCTCCGACTTACTGACGGTTCTCTTTCCCCACCTGGCTCGCTGACTGCTCTCAACTCTGCGGCCGGTGCAGCCCCGCCTGGTTCAGGTACGACTCGACGGCGGTGAGATCGGTGGTGACCAGGGCGACGTATCCGTCCGGCCGGATCAGGACCCAGTCGCCGGATGACAGAGCGTACGCGTCGCGCAGGTGGCCGCCGCTGTCCACGATCTCGGGACAGCCCGAGCACGGACTCGGCGTTCGGCCGGCGCTCCACCTCGTACGAGTCGAGCAGCGTCCCGGGTGCCCCGCTCAGCACCGCGGCCGTCGCGGAGCAGGCTTTCGGTACGGAACTGCGGGAGCATGAGCGGAGTGCGGTACGGCTCCGCCGGCACCGGGTCCTGATGCTCCATGATGTGCCGGTCGACCGGGCCGTCCTCGGTGTAGACGCGCTGGGGCGGGTATCGGCCGCCGGCCGCGACCATCCGGTCCAGCACTCCGAGGTCCTCGAACACCTCAAGGGTCCGGGGCTGTATGCCCTTGCCCCTGGACCCGGCGAACGGGTGCGGCGCCTTGTCGATCAGCAAGAAGTCCACGTCGCGCCGGGCCGGCTCGATGGCCAGGGTGAGACCGACCGGGCCGGCGCCGGAGACGATCACGTGGTGGGCGTGGGTGGACACGGTGCCCTGGTGGGACGCGGTCACGGGTGCAGGACCACCTTGATCGCGCCGCTGGAGCGGTCCGCTGCCACCCGGAACGCCTCGGTCGCGTCCGCGAGCGGGAACCGGTGCGTGATGACGATCTCCGCGATCTCCGGCTGTTCGGCCAGCATCGCAGCCACGTCGGCGAACTCGCGGCGGCCGTCGCGGTGGTCGTAGGCGATGGCGTTGATGTAGGAAAGTTCCTTCACAAGGCTCGTCGGGCCGGGGAACGAGGCGGACTCGAAGTAGACGCCGACCACCACGACACGGCCGCCCGGCCGGGCCAGCTCGGCGCATCGCGTCAGCGCGGTGGGGCTGCCCGCCATGTCGATGACCACGTCGTACTGCCCGTGCGTCCGCCCGGCACCCAGTTTCTCGGCGGCGCGCGCCTGGTGCTCGTATCGCGCCTCGACATCGACCTCGAATCCCATCCGGCGGACGGCCGCAGCGGCAAGCAGCCCGATGGACCCGCCGCCCACGACGGCCACACGTTCCCCGGCGACCAGCCCGGCCCGACGTACTCCGTGCCAGGCCACCGAACCCGGCTCGACCAGGCACGCGTTCTCCGCCGGCAGCCCGCCGGGGAGCGGGAGCAGGGTGTACTCGGGGACGGCGAGCTCCGAGGTCATCCCGCCGTCCTGGAGAATCCCCAGCACGCCGTGGCCCTCGGCGACGCAGCGCTGGACATCGCCGGTCGCGCACTCCGGACAGGCGCCGCAGTAAAGCGTGGGCTCGACCGCCCAGGCACGGCCGTCCTGGGTGGTGCCGGCCATCTCGTGCCCGAGGATGAAGCCGCGCAGCCCCATGGCGGCGAACGACACATCGGTGCCGCAGATCCCCGCAGCGGCGATTTGCACCCGTACGCCCGGCCCGGACGGCCTGTCGACCGTGACGACACGGGCCCCGGACTCGGTGCTCCTGACAGCGAGCATGGCTGTCCCTTCGATAGCGCTAATCTAAGCGAACGGAGTTCACTTAGATTAAGTGAGCTTGGTTCGCTTAACAAGAGGGTGGGTACGCATGGATGACACCACGCCCGTCAGGGCGGGCACGGCGGCCTGGTGGCTGGCCAGGACCGAGAAGGCCGATGACCGCCCGCGGCGCCGGCGGATGTTGTCACTCGATCTGATCGCCGACACCGCGTTGTCCGTGCTGGACAGCGAAGGCGCGGACGCACTGACCATGCGCCGACTCGCCCATGAGCTCCGCTGCAGTCAGGCCTCGCTGTACCGGCACATCACCAGCCGGGACGAACTCGTGGTCGTCGCCATGGACCGGGCGGTGGGGCAGGGCCTGCACGCGCCGCCAGAGGGGTTGGGCTGGCGGCGGACCGTGGAGTGGCAGGCACACTCCTTCCGCGACTTCCTGCTCGCGCATCCGGGACTGGTCGCGTTCATACGCGGCACCGAACGGCTGGGCCCGAGCTCGCTGAGCGGCATGGAGCACTCACTCGGGCAGTTCATCGCCATCGGGCTGAGCGTCAGGGAGGCCTACGCGACGGCGTCGGCGTTCGCCACGTTCGTGGTCGGCTCGGTGCAGTTCAACATGGGTGTGGACACCGCGAATCCGGACGAGCAACGGCTGCGCCGGAGGCTCTACGAGGGACTGGACCCTCAGCGGTACCCCATCCTGGTCGCCAACGCCGAAGAGCTGTCCCGCGTCGGCAGCAGGGAGGAGTTCGAGTTCGGCCTGGCCGCGCTGCTCGACGCCATCGAAGCCCGGATCACGCCCCGGCGTCCTGGGCCGTGAGCTCGGCCAAGCCCGCGCGGGCGAAACCGAGCACACGGTCGACCAGGGGAAACAGTTCCCCCGTGGCGGTGTCGCCGCGGCCTGCTCCGCGGGCCATGTACAACTCGCGCAGGCCCCCCACCACGGTGTACGCCGTCAGACGCGACGCGAGCGCGTCAGGCGGCAGGCCCATGTCCTCGCCGACGGCGGCGGCGATCAGCCGTTCCAGTTCGTAGTAGCTCGTGCGGGCGCGGCCGCGCAGGTCCTCGTCCCCGGCTATCTGCGCGCCAGCGCCGAGCATCCGGACTGCGCCGAAGTCCGCGCCGCCACTCAAATCGAGTGGGACCTCGGAGACCCGAAAGCCACCCGCGCCCCTATCTTGGAACTGGCCGACACCGACGCCTCTCCGGCCCGGATCTTCTTCGGCGATTCCCTCGAACAGCCGGGCTGGATGCGTCCTGATGTCCCCGGCCGGACATCAGGCCATAGATCAACGGGCGCCCACGGCGCTCTCAGCGGCGGCGATGGCCTGCCACCCTACCGGCCCCGACTGCTGTCGCTCCAGCACTGAGTGCGGCTGACGCTCATCGACCCGTTCCCGCCACGACGAACCCTGTCTCGTAAGCGGCGATCACCGCCTGGGTTCGGTCCCGTACGCCCAGCTTGAGCAGGACCGACGCCACGTGCGACTTCACCGTCTGCACCGACAGGAACAGCTCGCCGGCGATCTCCGCGTTGGACCGCCCGCGCGCCAACGACCGGAGGACATCCCGTTCGCGTTCCGTCAGCTCCGGCAGTGGTCTTCCGGTACGTACGGCGAAGCGTTCGATGACGCCGCGGGTGGAGGCGGGGAAGACCAGTGACTCGCCCGAGGCGACGACGCGGACGGCTTCGATCAGTTCCTTCGGCGGCACCCTTTTAAGTACGAAACCGCTCGCACCCGCTCGAAGTGCGTCGAAGACGTATGCGTCGACCTCGAACGTGGTCAGCACCAGGACGCGGGGAGCATCCTTTGCGACGGTGATGCGGCGGGTGGCCTCCAAGCCGTCCATGCCGGGCATCCGGATGTCCATCAGGACGACGTCGGGGGACAGGGAGCCGCCGATGAGGGCGAGCGCGGCCCGGCCGTCGCCGGCTTCGGCGCTCACCTCCCAGTCGGGCTCGCTGGACAGGATGGCGCGCAGGCCGATCCGCACCAAGGGGTCGTCGTCGACGATCGCGATCCGCATCAGGACTCCAGCGGCAGGACGGCCCGCACGGTGAACTCGCCGGCCGCGGGGCCGATGGTGGCCGTGCCGCCCAGCAGGCCCACCCGGTCGCGGATCGAGGCCAGGCCGTGCCCGTGCCCCGGGAAGGCGGGGCCGTCGAAGGCGTTCACCACGCGAATCGTCACCGCGCCGGAGCCGGTGCCGACCTCCACGGTGACCGGGCGGCCGGGGGCGTGCTTTGCGGCGTTGGTCAGCGCCTCCTGGACGATCCGGTGCACCCCGCGCCCGATCGCAGGCGGCAGGCCGGTCGCCTCGATCGACGCGGTCACCGCCATCCCGGCCTCGCGCGCACCGTCGATCAGCGCGGTCAGGGCGGCCGGGTCGTCGCCACCGGGCAGGGGCGCGTGGCCCTGGATGCCGGAGATGATCCGGTCCAGCTCGCCGAGGGCGGCCCGGCCGCGCTGCTCGATCGTGGCGAGCGCCTGGCGGGCGAAGCCGGGGTCGTGGTCGAAGACGTGAGCGCCGGCGCCGGCCTGAACGACGATCATCGACAGCATGTGGCCGATACTGTCGTGCAGCTCCTGGTCGATCCGGAGCTGTTCCTGGGCGCGAGCCAGCGCCCGCTCGCCCGGCCCGGGCCCCAGCAGGCGGACGGCCAGCCGCAGGTGCCAGGCGGCGAGCGAGGCCAGGACGCGGCGCAGCGGCAGCAGCATCAGCCCCGCGACGGCGACACAGACCAGCCCTTCCAGCCAGGAGACCTGGACGTCCTGGTCGCCGAACGTCCCGGGGAACAGCGTGACGAGCAGCAGGACCAGCGCGACGAACGGGCGCAGCGCCCTGACCACGATCAGAACGAGCGCGACCGGCGCGGTGGCCACTCGGATGAGCGCCCACAACAGCACCCGGACGGCACGTACGTCCAGCAGGGAGGTCACCCGCCCATCGTCGCGCCCGATCGCCCCCTTTGTCCTCGCCCACAGGAGTGAATCGCGATCGGCTCCCGGGAGGGAAGCGCCGCCCGGCAGCCCGCGACTAGTGTCCTGCGCCGGAAATTCGTCGGCAATATCGGGCGAGGGATTCGAGGATCTCCTCTGCGGTCTTCTTCCACACGAACGGGCGCGGATCGTCGTTCCACTGAGCGATCCAGGCGCGGATGTCCTTCTCCAGAGACTGGACGCTTTTGTGGACTCCGCGTCTGATCAGCTGGTCGGTCAGAAAGCCGAACCACCGTTCGACCTGGTTGATCCAGGAGGAACCGGTCGGGGTGAAGTGCATGTGAAAGCGAGGGTGGCGTGACAGCCACGCCTTGATGGCCGGGGTCTTATGGGTGCCGTAGTTGTCGCAGATCAGGTGGACGTCCAACTCGGCGGGCACCGTCTTGTCGATTGTGATCAAGAACTTTTTGAACTCGGCGGCGCGGTGCTGGCGGTGCAGCTCACCGACGACCGTTCCGTCTGCGATGTTGAACGCGGCGAACAGGCTGGTGATCCCATTTCGCACATAGTCGTGGGTGCGCCGCTCGGGCATGCCCGGCATCATCGGCAGCACCGGCTGCGAGCGATCCAGCGCCTGGATCTGGGACTTCTCGTCCACGCACAGCACCACCGCCCGCTCGGGCGGATTGTGATACAACCCGACCACATCGACGACCTTCTCCACGAACAGCGGATCGGTCGACAGCTTGAACGTGTCGGCCTGGTGCGGCTTGAGCCCGAAGTCCCTCCAGATCCGCCCGATCGTCGACTTCGACAGCCCGCTGCGCTCGGCCATCGAACTGCGCGACCAGTGCGTGGCATCCTTGGGCGTCTGCTCCAGCGTTGCCACCACGACCTGCTCGACCTGATCCAAACTGATGGACGGTGGCCGGCCCGGCCGCTGCTCGTCCATCAGCCCTTCCAATCTCAGCTTGACGAAGCGGGTACGCCATTTGGACACCGTGTCCCGATGCACCCGCAACTCCGCCGCGATCTCGATGTTGTCCCTGCCGTCCGCGCACGCCAGCACGATCTTGGATCGCATCGCCAAGACCTGCGAAGACTTCGCCCGCCGCGCCCAGCGCTCCAATGTCGCCCGCTCCTCATCGGAGAGAGTCACCGGAGTCTTCGGTCGTCCTGTCCGCGCCATGCCACCACTCTAAACTTTGCGGACGAATTTTAGACGCGACACGCTAGGGTCACGAAGGCTTTATGATGTCGTCGTCGCGATCATCTACTGGCGACGGCACATTATTGGGATGGTTGTCTTAGCATCTCACGGGTACGCGGAGAGTCTCACTTCTCCAGACGGGCACGAGTGCGCTGCCAATCTTTCAACGCCTCTTCGCCGGCGACACGATCCAAAGGCAATAGCTGACGAGCGGCTTGTCTCCAGTAGTCGCCCCAGTCTAGCCATGCGTCTCGGTTGCAGATCGCTCCCCTATAACTCTTACATGCCTGCCTTAGTTCTTCTGCTCGCTGCGGATCCATCGGATCCAGCAGAATGGCAACGGAATGGCTCAACAAGGCAGATGCAGCTTCGCTCAGATCAGTTCGAGATAAAGCCTGAACTGCATCAAGCGCAGCCCGACGCTTTCCGTCATCGCCGCGGACGAGATTAGCGAGTCGAATTGCCGCAGACTGTTTGCCGCGCCTGGCAGTTCCTATGATTTCGTGAAGCAGATCTTCTCGGAACTCTTTCACCTCGTTCCCAACCGCGGCCAACTCTTGATCAAACGCAATCCCGACACCCCCATCAGGGTAACCCAATTCCACAGATAGTCGCCAACCCGTTTCAAATACGGACCTTCTCAATTCGGGGGAGAGATCGCCATAGATTTTTCGCACTCGGAACGACATATACCTCGCGAAAAGGCCAGGGTGGTCCACGCCAGACGAGACCATGTACTGGTAAGCCATCTCGGCGGTACGATAGAGTTCAAATACCTCAGACTCGTCCCAGGCTTCAGGGGATTCCGACATCCCTGAACGGGATTTCACGCAGTGGCCTAAGAGGTCGACATAGAAGTCAGCCCCACACCACTCGCGCCCAACGAATTCCCGCAGCCGTTTCACTATTTCCCTCGAAGAAGCAGAAGCGTCGCCCCCAATCTTCGACATTAGATATTCTGCTTTGCCTAGATAGTAAGAAATTGACTCCACCGTGGGCCCATCTACGGCTATTGTCGATGCCCGGAGCAGTGCTTGCCTGTTTTGATTCAGCAGATATAGGGTCGCTTTGCTGTTTCCAGGCTCTTCCGGAAGTAGTGCATAAAGCACGCGTGAGTATCTGATCAACTCGCCAGGGTCAACGCTTCGGCTGATTGACGTCCTCGCGAAATCCGCTGACCCGTCAAACAAAACCTCACGAGCGATTCCTCGGATTTGATTCGGCGATAACCGTGGCTTGCCGCTAGCTGCAATGGGCTCCCACACGCTGATGGCATCCAGAATTTTGAAAAGTAGCCAATCAGCATCCGCAGAAATCGGCGCTTCCTGAAGGAGCGTTCGCATACAGTCGCGGATTTGGGCGTGAAGTCCTGATTCCTCGATAACAGTTTGTGCTATGACAGCATGTCTCGCCATGTGATCGTTATGAACGTCTCGGGTCCATGGATCAAGCTGGCTCCGGGAGTCGAGATCAGCATACTCGCACAGACGCCTCAGGATCCTCTCCGGGATGCCACCAGCCGCAATCGTGGCCATGCAAACCTGAATGTAAGCTCCCTGATCAGCGGGTGACATTGCTGTGCATTCTTCCACGAGGCGGAAGTGGAAGTGGTCACCATACACAGCTTTGAGAAATGTGACCAACACTGAGGGCGAGCGATCGCCAGTGTCGACCGCCATGGGTCCATTAGCGGATACGAATCTCTGGAGGTTCGGGTACAGCGCCTGCAGCTCCACGTTATCTACCGCCGCTGACAGATCTGTGTAGGCGTGACGAATCATAGATTGAAAATGCGACAATTCGCCTGGGTTAAGGCTGGCCAGATTGATCATTTCTGATTTCGCCACAGTTCTGCGACGGATCGCATTCACCCAAGGGGGTCTCCCGGCGAGCACGATGGTAATTTGCTCGTCCTCGTAGTCGGCACTTAAAAAATCTATCAGGAAGCTGGCAATCGCCGCCTCCTGCCCAGTAGTGGGAGGCGCGGTGATATCGCAGACCAGTAGGACAGGGGTAGGCGTCTCGCTAATTGGCGAGCGCAGCCCGTGGATAGCATCCCAGAAAGCTTGTGCAGGTACAGAAGGCGATGCCGCGAGGTATTTTACTTCGATTACCCGATGGGTATCTGCGGAATACCACATGAGGTGTCGAAGAAAACTCGTTTTCCCCTCTCCAGCTTCACCGGACAGGAACATGATTCGTGCGCCGCGTTCCCGTAACCACGGAAGCACGGCCGCCCCATGAATAATCCTTCCAGATCTAGTCACTAGCCGTCTTGGGATGATTGATTCGCTGCCAATTTCTGCGAAACCGCTGGGAACACCAGAGAGGAAGCGATGCCAATCGATCGGACGAGGGGCTGGCCTATTGAAAGCGCGCAATGAAAAGATGCTCTCATTTGGCGTCCCGATCACTACCGTATTAATCGTGTTAGCGGCAACGCTTCCATGTTGAGCTATATATTGAGCAGAAGTGGAATCGGCGATCGGCAGAAGGGGGGAGCTAGCACCGGGAGCACTCAGCCGCGGTCCGCTCCCGGCATCGTAGGGTTTTCCAAATGCACGTCCCCGTTGATAACTCCTGCGGCAGCGGACCCACCTTCCGCACGGATATTCGCGTTACCACCGACTGCGAACCCGCCCTGGCCCGCAGAAACCTCGCCGCTGGTCTGCTGGCGCACAACCTCGGCCAGTTCGGTGAGGCGGCCGACCACCTCTTGGCGTTCCGATTCGCCTAGGCCTTCCAACAGGCTTTCGAAGAGGGTTTGCCATGCAGCTTCTTGACGGATCCTTAGCCGCTCCAGCTCTTCTGGAGCCGCCTGCCGTAGGGCGGTCTGTGTCTTGTCCAGCCGCTCCAGGACGGTTAGCTCTCGTTCCGGGGCACTTCGGCGGAAAAGCTCGGCCACCCGAGTTCGCAGCCCGGCCCACGCGTCCGTTCCTGCGGCCTGCACGATAGCCATACCGCCGCTCGTAGCTGCAGCGATCATCATTTCCGCCAGCATCTTTACCCTCCTCCGAGCGTCACCACCGCCCGCGAGCGGTGATCACACTCTACGGCTTGAAGCACGCAACGTCTCGCAAATTGTGCATTAGGTCATGCGTAACCCGTATGCCGGCCCGGCCAAAGCACTCCAGAGACCAAGCGGATTCTCTGCCTCAGCCGAACCCCCTGCCATCCCCGTGCGGACTCGCACACTTACCCAGCCCTGATCTTCCCGTCTGCCTTCGACCCGCCCGGAGGGCAGCGGGCCGGCGACGACCGGGCAAGCCTGGCTTCGCGTGTACACGTTCCCGGTGAGCTTCCTCGCGCGCCGGTTGCCCTGCCTGCACAGCCGGGCTTGACCTGGAGGAGTCGGGCTGCTCGGCTTTGCCGGGGTCGATGGCGGGGGGGGGGGGGGGGAAGATCAGGGCTCCCAGCCCCTCACTGCCCCGGCTTGTCGATTCGCGATCATCCTGGAACCTGAGCGCCCCGGTGTTTGGGGCAGCGCCCCAAGGTCTTCGCTGCTCCTCTAGAAACAGAATCTCATCTGCATAAACCATGCCGTCAGTTCGCCGACCGCCGTTCCCGTGCTTGCCAGCGGGCAGCGCGACCGCGAGGCGGGACCGGCCGAAGAGCCGCACGCTCGCCGTGGCGAGGCGCGCGGCCCAGACGGCTCATGCTCGTGTTCTCGACGACGGCTGAATCCTGACCCCGTGGCGGCGGCTTAAAGTTGACCCCTCCGTGTTGATTGTTACTGGTCGTTGCTGGTGTCTGCTGCTGGGACACGGCCCAGGTTGCGGTTCTTGAGCCGGTAGCTGTCGCCTTTCATGCTGATCACTTCGGCGTGGTGGACGAGCCGGTCGATCATGGCGGCGGCGACTATGTCGTCGCTGAACACCTCGCCCCAACGGCCGAAGGGTTTGTTGCTGGTGACGATCAGGCTGGCCCGTTCGTAGCGGCTGGAGACCAGCTGGAAGAACAGGTTGGCGGCTTGGGGTTCGAAGGGGATGTAGCCGACCTCGTCCACGATCAGTACCGGGATGCGTGACAGCTTGGTGAGTTCGGTCTGCAGGGCCCCGGTGGCGTGGGCGTCGGCCAGGCGGGCGACCCAATCGGCGGCGGTGGCGAACGCGACGCGGTGCCCGGCCTGGCAGGCGCGAATGCCCAGGCCGACCGACAGGTGGGTCTTGCCGGTGCCGGGCGGGCCGAGGAAGACCACGTTCTCCCGGGCGGTGACGAAGTCCAGCGTGCCCAGATGGGCGATGACCTCCCGTTTGATGGAACGCTGGTGGTCGAAGTCGAAGTCTTCCAAGGCTTTGCGGGCGGGGAAACGCGCACTTCGGATCCGGGCCTCACCGCCGTGGGACTCGCGAGCGGCGACCTCGCGTTGCAGGCAGGCCGCCAGGAACTCCTCATGGCTCCACCCTTCGGCGCGGGCTCGCTCGGCCAGCCGATCGATGGCCGCAGCCAGGGAAGGCGCCTTCAGCACCCGGGTCAGGTAGGCCAGCTCCGAGGCGATGGCACGACCGCCGGTGGTGGTGCCGCCGGCCATCACGCGACTCCCTCGACACCGCACAGCACGTCATAATCACCCAGGGCTCGCACCTGCACCGTGGTCTCCACCGGGCGCGGGGACGCAGCAGCGCGACCAGCTCGCATGGCCGCGGCGGCGTGCTGGTGGGCCGGGTCGGTGATGGTCTGATGAGGCGCCCAGCACCGCTCGTGGCGGGCCACCTGCTGCCCGCCGCAGCTCACCGTGACCTGGTCCAGATCGGCGACCACCTCCACCAGCCGGCCGATCGCTGAGGGGTGCACCGAGTAGTCACACGAGGCGATCCGCACGTAGTGGTCGCGTCCCAGCCGGGTCGCCGAGCGCCAGCCGACGATCGGAGCGACCGGCGGCAAGGCCAGCATCGCCGCAAGGTCGACCGGCAGCCGGTCGATGGGCCGACAGCCGATCCGCCGGTGATGGCGCCGATTCGCACCAGTCAGCCAGCCGCCCAACTGGGCGTTGAAGTCGTGCGGTGAGGTGAACGACCGGCCCGGCAGAAACGAGGTCTCCAGATAGCCGTTGGCCCGCTCGACCAGACCCTTGGCCTCCGGGTCACCGGGTTTGCACTGCAGGATCCGCACTCCCAGCGTCCCGCGGAAGGCGCTGGCATCCCGGGTCAGCTGCGGCCGTCCGCCCTTCCACTGGCCGATCGCCGACTCGTTGTCCCACACCAGCGTCTTGGGCACCCCGCCAAGAGCCGACAGCAACGCCCAGTGCCCAGCGAACAGGTCCCCGGCAGTGCGCGAGGGCAGCATCCGGGCCATCAGCCACCGCGAGTAGCCGCTGACCATCACCAAAACCGGCGGGCTGGTCGCCGGTTGCCCCGCACCCAGCGGCACCTTCACCGCCGGAAACCACAGATCGCACTGAGCCAGCTCACCCGCCTGATAACTCGTCCGAGACGCTGGGTCGACCGGCTTGAACACCGGCCGCAGGACCCGCACCCGGTCCTTGAGCACTGTCAACGACCGTGCCCAGCCGATGCGCTCAGCGATCACCGTTGCCGGCATGTCGGGGAACTCGGCCAGCAGCGCCCGGATCTGCGGCTCGACCGCGTCCACGATCGAGCCCTTACCGGGCCGCTGGTACTTGGGTGGCGTCTCGGCTGCCAGCGCGCGTTTCACGGTGTTCTTCGAGATGCCCATCCGCCGCGCGATCGCCTTGATCGGCATCTGCTCAGCTCGATGCAGCCGGCGGATCTCCGCCCAGTCCTCCACCTTGATCACCCTCCAGAGTTACTGAAGGGGGTCCGTTTTCGGCTGTCGCCAGGGGGGCAACATTCGCGCGCCGTCGACACGTGTGCGTATTCTTCCCGCGTCATTCGGGGCCGTGGCTGGCTTCCTTGGCTGCGTTGTGCTTCCTGGTGCTCTTCCCCTGGCTGCTCTCGGGCGGGTGTCGCTCTGCTCGCTGCTCACCGGTTCCCGCCGAAGGCGGCTTGAAGAGGTACAGAAAGTCCTCACGGGATCATCGTTGGACACAGTAAGAGGGCCGTTACAGAGGCCGTCCATGGAAATCAATTGGCCAGTGCTACTGGGTGCGGCGCCCGGGCGATCGATCACTCTTTAACACCTAGTCACCCAATTAGTCACTCAGAAACCAGGAAGGGTGTCACGTGATCACGTGACACCCTTGCCAACCAGGTGATACCTGGTCGGGACGACAGGATTTGAACCTGCGACCCCTTGACCCCCAGTCAAGTGCGCTACCAAGCTGCGCTACGTCCCGTTGCCCGCCGTGGCGAGCAAGAACAACCTTAGCGCAGATCGAGCAGTCCTGCGTACGGGTGAGCCTTGCGGGTGGGCACTCCTGTCCCACTGGTCGCGCGTCTTAGCTGCGAGCGTCACGGGATGGCCGATGATCGATCTTCGGAGCTCGTGGCGCGATGAAGCGGTGGAGCCGACTGAAGGCGGGATGGGCATATGGGGCGGAAGACTCATATCGATCGGGATGAGCTGGGGCGGCTGGTCGCCGGCGGATGGTCCAACGCGCGACTGGCCGCGCACTTCGGGGTGACCGAGTCGGGGATTCTGCAGGCCAAGCGGGCGGCCGGGCTGGCCAAGCCGATGCTCGACCACAGCGCGGCCATCCCGTGGAAGCTGAACCGCGCCCACAACCAGACCGGGCCGGCCACCAACCTGAGGAACCTGTCGGCGGTGGCCCAGGGGGGCGAGGTCCCTCGCATGAAGGTCAACACGGCTCTGCGCTGGGCTCGCAGGCTCGTGGACAGCGGCCTGGACATCTCCTACGACCCGGAGGAGGGGTTCTTCGAGACGCCGGTGGCCGGCGAATCGCATGTGGAGTCGGTGCTGAAGGGCGCCCTGGCCGTCCTCGGTGAAGGGGAAGGGGAAGGGGGACAGCAGGACCCGCCGCAGAGCGGGTCCTGACCGGCAGCTGGGCGACCCGGGACGGTTCGGGCGGACGGGGTGCTGGGCTGTGGCCTGCCGGGGGTTCGGCGGGGAGATCCCCCGTGTCGGCGAGGGGGGGCCGTTGACCGGCGCTCGAGCGGGTCGTGGCCCTGGAGCGGACGTCGAGGAAAACCGGGGGATCGTGTCGTTTTGGAATCGTCTTCTCGGGCAGTCGGGGGGTTACAAAGGCAGACATAACCGGAGGCAGACATGACCATCACCTGGGTGGCCGTCGTTGTAGCCGCGGTGGTGGCGATCCTGGCCGTCGGCTACCTCGTGGCGCAGCAGCAGCGCAGGCGTCGACTCCAAGAACGCTTCGGACCCGAGTACGAGCGCACCGTGCGTGAACGCGAGAATCGCCGTGAGGCGGAGCAGGAACTGCTCGAGAGGGAGCAGCGTCACGCCAAGCTGGACATCCGGCCGCTGTCCGCGGAGAGCCGGTCGTCCTACTCCAAGAAGTGGACCGAGGTTCAGGAGCGGTTCGTGGACGCTCCCGGTTTCGCGGTGACCGAGGCGGATCACCTGGTCACCTCGGTCATGGCCGACCGGGGTTACCCGACCGAGGGCTTCGAGCAGCAGGTCTCCGACCTGTCGGTCGCCCACGGCCAGACCCTGGACCACTACCGCAAGGCTCACGAGATCAGCAGCCGCGCCGCCCGCCGGGAGGCCTCGACCGAGGAGCTGCGGCAGGCGATGGTGCACTACCGCGCGCTGTTCCAGGAACTGCTGGAGGACGCGGCGGACATCGGCGCCGAGCGGCGCGAGGCCGAGGACCCGCGCGACGAGCGGCGCCGGTACGAGGAGGCGCGTGAGGAGCGCCGCGACGTCGAGACGGCTCGCGAGGCCGAGACCGCTCACGGCGAGCGGCAGGCGTACGAGGGCGACGCCGCCGGGCGGCGGGCGGACGGCGAGACGGGGACGGACTCCGGCGGGTACGACGGTCAGCGGCGCAACGGCGCCGGGTACGGCGACGCGGAGCTCGACCGGCAGCAGTACGAGCGCCGTGAACAGGACCGACGGCAGTACGGCGGCCAGGAGCCGGGCGGTCACGCCTCCTCCGACTCCGAGACCGGCACCCGAGTCGCCGGCGGCCGGACCTACCGCAACGCCCAGGGGAGCTGACCGATGGAACCATACCGCCGCGACACCACGCCCGGATCGGTGCACGACCCGGACTCCGACCGGCCCGAGAACGGCGACGCCTCCGGTTCCGCCGTCGATGACATCCGCACCGTCTACGACCCCTCCCGGCCCAACTGGGCGGGCGACGCCGGCGCGGACGGCGAGCGCGGGCTGGACGAGGACGACGACCCCGACGACGACCGGCACGACAATGACGGACTCGGCGTGCGGAACGACATGAACGTGTCCCACGCCCGAAACGACGATGGGCTGAACGTGCGGAACGACCACGACACGCGGAACGACCACGACGGGCTGGACGTGCACAACGACCACGGCACGCGAAACGACCACGACGGGTTCGGCACGACGGACGACCATGACGGACCGGGCGTGCGGGACGAGCACGACCGGCTGGACGAGGCCGATCAGCGTCACGCGGTCGACCGGGGGTCGGACGACCTGACCGGGCGGGACGACGACGACACCACCGACTCCACAGACTCCACCGACCCCGCCGACCGCGCGTCTGGGCTGAGCACCGGCGCGGCGGGTGACCCGGATCCGGCCCACCACTCCCCCGGCCTGGGCGACGCCCGGTCGGAGGACGCCGCGGACGAGCAGGCCGCCGCTGACGGGCGGGCGACGCCGGTGGGGCAGACGACCCCCGAGCGGGACCTGATGGTCTACCCGGAGGAGGCCGACTATCCGACCCGGGCGGATGACGCCGAGCTGTCGGCCGTGCCCCAGGTGGAGCCCGAGCCGGTGAGCGCCAGGGACGACCTGGACGAGCGGTCCGGCGAGACGCACGCCGGAGTCCCCTACGGCACCGGCACCACGACCGGGCTGGACTCCGTGGCCGGTACCACGACCGGGCTGGACTCCGTGGCCGGCGTCGGGACCACGGCCGGCGAGGCGGGCACCGCGGCCGCGGGGACGGCCGTCTCCGGTGGCACCGGGGAGAGCGACCGCGGGTTCGGGGCCGAGGACTTCGAGCGCCGGTGGCGCGAGGTCCAGGTGAGCTTCGTCGACGACCCCAGGGAAGCCGTCGAGCGGGCCGACGGGCTGGTCGACGAGGCCGTCGCCGCGATCACCTCCCGCAAGCAGGCTCTGGTCGACCAGTGGAAGGACGGCGACCAGAACGACACCGAGCGGCTCCGGCTCGCTCTGCGCGACTACCGTTCGCTCCTCCAGGACCTGGTGGGGCTCTCTTACTCCGGCGCCCCGCGCAGCGGTGGCCCGGCCGACACGAAGTGAGGTAATCCGATGCTTGCCATCGTCGCGGCGATCGTCTTCGGCATCGCTTTCCTGTTCAGCCTGCTCGGCACGAGCATCGGCATCTCCACCACGGCGCTGATCGCGCTGGGCCTGTGCCTGCTCGCCCTGCACCAGGGCGGCATCGGCACGGCCAGCATGGGCGGCGGCGCCCCGTGGCGCGGCTACCGGCGCACCCGCCGCTGACGGCACGGCGACTCGAAGGCGGAGATGGGGTGCCGATGATGAGCCAGAAGGTGCGGGACGTCATGACGCATCGGCCGGTCTGCCTGCCGGCGGACGCTCCGGTGTCCAAGGCGGCGCGCCTGATGCGCGACCAGGCGATCGGGGACGTGCTGGTGACCAGGGACGACCGGCTGTGCGGCCTGGTCACCGACCGGGACATCGTCGTGCGCGCCGTCGCCGAGGCCAGGGACGCCGATTCGACTCCCCTGGGTGCCCTGTGCACCTCCGACCTGGTGACCGCCCGGCCGGACCAGGACGTCGAGGACGTCATCCGGCTGATGCGGGAAAGGGCCGTCCGCAGGGTGCCGGTGGTCGTGGACGGCCGGCCGGTCGGCATCGTGTCCCTGGGGGACATGGCGCTGGAGAGCCGGCCGTCGTCTCCGCTGTCGGAGATCAGCGGCGCTCCCCCGAACGGCTGAGGACCCCACCGCGCGTCCCCTCCGGGCCTCGGGGCACGCGGTGAAGGAGGAAGGGCGCCGTCCGTCACGGGCGGCGCCCTTCCGCGTCTACGGGACACGCGCGGCGGAACCTCGCCCCCTCCCCCAGAGCACCCCCTGCGCGGCAGAACCTCGCTCCCTCCCCCAAGAAAAGAGCACCCCCCGCTCGCCGTACGGCCCGCCCTCCTCCCGCGCCGCGTCGCCGCGGGTCACTCGCGGGCGCCGGAGGCGGCCGGGGAGCGGGCGGGGACGGGGCGGTGGGCGGTGCGGGCGGCCAGTTCGAACTCCTGGCGGGGGTCCTGCATGGCGCCGAGGGAGACGATCTCGCGGGCGAACAGCAGGCTGAGGGTCCAGTCCATCAGGATGCGGGCCTTCTTGTTCATCGTCGGGATCTTGCTGAGGTGGTAGGTCCGGTGCAGGAACCAGGCGGGGAAGCCGCGCATCCGGTGCCCGTAGACGTTGGCGACGCCCTGGTACATGCCGAGGCTGGCGACCGATCCGGCGCTGCGGTGCCGGTACGGGCGGCGCGGCTCGCCCCGCAGGGTGGCGATCAGGTTGTCGGCGAGCCGGACGGCCTGGCGGGTGGCGTGCTGGGCGTTGGGCGGGGTGGTCCGCCCGGGCCGGGTGAGGTCGGGGACGGCGGCGCAGTCGCCGGCGGCGAAGGCGAACCGGGTGCCGTCGACGAGCAGTCCCGCGTCGACCTTGACCCGGCCGTGCTCGTCGAGGGGCAGGTCGGAGGCGGCGGTGAGCGGGTTGGGCTTGACGCCGGCCGTCCAGACCAGGGTGTCGGCGTCGAAGGCGTCGCCGTCGCTGAGCATGATGTGGCGGTCCACCGCGGACTCCAGCCGGGTGCCGGTGCGCACCTCGATGCCGCGCGTGCGCAGTTGGGATGCGGTCCACTTCCCCATCTCGACGCCGATCTCCGGAAGGATCTTCCCGGACGCCTCGACGAGGATCCATTGCATGTCCGAGGGGCTGACGTGGGCGAAGTAGCGGCAGGCGTCGGCGGCCATGTCCTCCAGTTCGGCCAGCGCCTCGACGCCGGCGTAGCCGCCGCCGACGAACACGAACGTCAGGGCGCGCCTGCGCACGCGCTCGTCGGTGGTGGAGTCGGCCAGGTCGAGCTGGGCGAGGACGTGGTTGCGCAGGTGGATGGCCTCTTCGAGGGTCTTGAAGCCGATGCCCCACTCGGCGAGCCCGGGGATGGGCAGCGTGCGGGAGATCGATCCGGGGGCGAACACCAGGTAGTCGTACTCGAGCACGCGTTCCGGCCCTTCGTGGGGGTGGAAGCGGGCGGTGCGCGAGGCCAGTTCGACCCGGCTGATCCTGCCGCTGAGGATCTGGCACCGGGGCAGCACCCGGCGCAGGAAGACGACGACGTGCCGGGGTTCGACGCTCCCCGCGGCGGCCTCGGCGAGGAACGGCTGGTAGGTCATGTAGGAGTCGAGGTCGGCCACGGTGACGCGGGCCTCGCCGCGGTGGAGCCGCTTCTCCAGGCGGCGGGCGGCGAGCATGCCGACGGCGCCGCCGCCCACGACCAGCACGTTCGGGATTCGCAGGGTCATAGCCGGGGACGTACCCCGCGCCCCGAGGACTACGTGGGGATTTACGGCAGTTTGAAGCGCATTATCAGTTCTGTGCCGTTTTGCCCGGTTCGTAGGACGAGCTCCTTGGTGAGCCGCCGGGCGACCCACAGGCCCATGCCGCTGGTGGAGTAGTCGTGCGGGGCGATCATCCCGGGCGGTTCGTCGGGGACCCAGTGCCCGTCGTCGTGCACGCCGACGAGCAGGTCTCCGCCGTCGCACCAGACCCGCATCCGCGCCTTGGCCGCCCCGTGGGTGACGGCGTTGGTCGCCACCTCGTTGACGGCCACCAGGTAGTCGCCGATGGAGTCGTGGCGCATCCCCACGCGGCGCGCCTGAAGGGCGGCGAAGTCCCGCACCTCGGGCAGGTCTCCGACACTGAAGGTCAGTTCCTTGACCACCACGCCGGACGGGAGCGGCATTGGGCCGCCCCCGTCCGAGAGGAAGCGGGGAGGAGGGACTTCGTCCTCGTTCACCCGATAACCGCCTCCAGAAGCGATCAGCTATGGAAAGGTCACCCTGCTCGGGGCCGATTACATCGACGAAGATACCCCGGGATATCGGCCCGTAAGGGAAGTGCCCCCTCCACGCGACTACTGTTCCGCCCTTCAGTGCCCCAGGAAGGGCGGCTTAATCAGCCCGCGGCCACCAGTTGCGAGCGGAGCTGGTCGAGCACCTTGCGCAGGATGCGCGAGACGTGCATCTGCGAGATGCCGAACTCCGCCGCGATCTCCGCCTGGGTCATGTTGCCGTAGTAGCGCAGCAGGAGGATGTTGCGCTCCCGCTCGGGGAGCTGGTCGATCAGAGGCTTGATGGCCTCGCGGTCGACCAGCGTCGCCAGCTCGTCGTCCTCGTCGGGGATGAGGTCGCCGAGCGCGGCCGCGTCGTCGTCGGCGCCCATCGGGGCGTCCAGCGACAGGGTGCTGTAGGCGGCGGAGGCGTCCATCGTGAGGAGCATGTCCTCCTCGGAGATGCCCATCCTCTTGGCCAGCTCGGCGACGGTGGGGAACCGGCCGAGCTCCTGGGTGAAGTCGGCGACCAGGCGGTTGAGCTCCGAGCGCCGCTCCTGGTACAGGCGCGGCACGCGTACGGCCCAGGTGCGGTCGCGGAAGTGGCGCTTCACTTCGCCGGTCATGGTCACCATGGCATAGCCTCTGAAGCTATGTCCGAGCTCGGCGTCGAATCCGTTGATCGCCTTCATGAGGCCGACGTACGCGGCCTGGAGCAGGTCCTCCATGGGCTCGCCCCTGTGGAGGTAGCGCCGCGAGATCTCGCGGGCCATCGGGAGGTGCATCTCCACGATCATCTCTCGCAGCCGCGCCTGCCGGTCGTGCGTCGTGCCCGGCTCGTGCAGCTCGCGCAGCAGGTCCTCGGCGGTGACGTCGGTCTGGGAGAAGGTGTGGTTCTCGGCAGCCATTGCTGCTCCCTCGTATGCCTTGCAAGCGAGGCGGAACCGACAATGCCCATGCAGAGCCGACATCGCCTCGCGTACTACTGTCGAGACGAGGCCCTCTGCTGGACCTCGGCTCCAGTATTCCCCAAAAATCAAGAGTATTGCTACCCCCCAGGCAACAGTAATGTTGCGATTGACCCCCGATGGGGTTGGCGCCATGCGCCAGGGAAGCGGCTTGGAGGCGCGTGGTGACCGTTCCAGACAGGGCGAATTCCGCTCTGACCCTTACGTCCGAGCTCACGGACGATGTGCCGGTGGTGCGGGTCAGCGGCATCCTCGACGCGACGACGCGCGACCGGTTCACCGACCGGCTGGCGCAGATCGCCGACGACCACGGCCCCGACCTGGTGCTCGACCTGGCCGGCGTGACCTTCATGGACTCCCGGGCGCTCGGGCTGATCGTCCATCACTGGCAGCGCACCATGGCGGCGAAGGGACACTTCGCCCTGGTGGGGGTGCAATATTCCAACTCCAAGGTGATGTGGGTGACGGGCCTGGCGCAGCGGCTGCCGCTGTACGACACCACCGAGGAGGCGCTCGCCGCGTTCAAGGAGTGACCGATCGCCCCGCTTCGAGCAGATATATGGCGCTAAAGTGCCTCGAAGCATGAGAAGTCACACGAACGCGGTCAGGACGGCAGGGCGCCGCCATGCTTGCTCTGGTGCTCGCTGACCAGCAGGCGGGCCAGGTCGGCCACCTTCACCTGGTGGTGCTGCGAGAGCCGGCGCAGCTCGTCGAAGGCCGCCTCGGCCGAGCAGCCGCTCGCGTGCATGATGATGCCCTTGGCCTGGTCGATGACCGCGCGCCCCGCGAGCGCCTCCTGCATCTGGGCGGCGTCGGTGAGCACCTCGTCGTAGTCCGACACGTTGGCCAGGGCCACGGTGAGCTGCTCGGTGAGCAGGGCGGCCAGCGGGTCGGCCGAGCCGCCGGCCAGGGCCCCCGGCCGCGTGGCGTACAGGCCGAGCACCAGCGTCGCGCCGTCCACCGAGATGGGCAGCACCAGCGACGAGCGCACCCCGTGCTTGACGGCCGTCGCGGCGTACCGGGGCCAGCGGGTCTCCTGCAGCACGTCGGGGATCAGGACGTTCCTGCCCGTCGCCACCGCCTCGACCGACGGCCCCTCCCGCAGGGCGCTCTCGCGGTCGACCAGGGCGATGAGGTCGCTGTGCGAGGCCGACAGCATCAGGCGCTCGTCGCGCCGCAGCTCCACGGTGCCGCCCGCGCACCCCGGCACCCCGACGGCGACGGCCCTGGTCACGCCGCTGAGGACGCTCTCCATGGAGGTGCCCTCGTTGACGCGGCCAAGGGCCGCGAGGTCCCGGGCGAGGGCCGGACTGAACATGCGCATCGTCTCCATACAGGCCTTCCGCTTCCCCTCAGAGCCAGGTTAATTCCCGCCGGGAGGTGCTCATCGATGACGGGCGTCTCCTTGACGTACGGTCTAGCAGGGGGACCCCACGCTCCCCGCCGCCATCCGAAGGACGCAACTTGACCGACCCCACTGATCTTCCCGCACTGGAGCAGGCGCTGAGCGGCCTGACGGCCCGCATCTCCTCGCTCCGGGACGCCCGCTCGGCCTACCCCGGCGACCCGGGCCCGACCCTGGACGCCGCGCTGGTCGAACTGGACACGGCCCGCGACCTGCTGCGGGCCTCGATCGGCGAGCTGGGCAAGACCAGGCGCAGGTCGGGCGGCAAAGAGAGCAGCTCCAACCGCGAGCTGAAGCTTCTGCGGACGGTCTACCGCACCCTTCCCGTCCCGGTGATCATCCTGGACACGACGGGCACGGTGCGGCGGGTGAACGCCGAGGCGTCCCGCCTGCTGGGCAGCCCGGACGGCTACCTGACCGGCCGGGCCTTCCCGCTGCTGGTGGACGTCTCGCGCCGGGCGGCGTTCCGCTCCCATCTGACCTCGGTGCTGCACACCGGCGAGACGGCGGCCTTCCCGACCCGGCTGGCCCACCAGGGACGCGCGCATAACGTGCGGCTGGTCCTGACCCAGCTGCGCATGGCCGGCGAGCCGCAGGAGATGATCGCCGCGGTGGCGCTGCCGGTCGAGGTGCGCGCGCCCGAGGCCGGCCAGGTCGCGCCGGAGCCGGAGCAGTCGCCCGAAGAGTCCTTCATCATGGCCGCCGCGCGCCGCCAGGAGCTGATGTCGCGGCTCACCCGCCTGCTGCTTGACGAGGAGAGCCTCAGCGAGCCGGTCGCGCTCATCCGCGCCGGCCGGCTGCTCGCCTCGCACACCGCCGACTGGGTCTTCGCCGACGTCGTGCGCGAGGGCGCGCCGCAGCGCTCCCTGGTCATCGGGCCGGCCAACCAGCCCGTCGCCCGCCTGGTGCAGACGCTGGAGCGCATGGACCCCTCGGGGGCGGCGCTGGTCGCGCACGTGCTGGCGAGCGGTGGCGGCGTGGTGCACGAGATGGTCGAGGACGACACCGTGTTCGGCGCGCTGCCGGACGGCTCCTCCGTCCTGCACGCCACCCGGGCGGGTTCGGTGCTGAGCGTCCCCATCCTGGCCGGAGAGGAGGTGCACGGCGTCATCACGCTGCTGCGGATGCGCGAGCGGCCGCCGTTCGGCCTGGCCGACCTGGCGCTCATGGAGGACGCCGGCGCGCACATCGGGCTGGCGTTGCGGGCCCAGCGCGTCTTCCAGGGCAGCGCGCAGGCGGCCGACACCCTGCAGACCGGCGTGCTGCCGCGTACGCTGCCCGACGTCCCCGGCTACGACGTGGCCGCGACGTACCACACCGGCGCGGGGCCGAGGGCGATCGGCGGGGAGTTCTACGACGTGTTCCCGGTCAAGGACGGCTGGGGCTTCGCCGTCGGCGGCGTCGTCGGGCAGGGTGAGGAGGCCGCGTCGGTCACCGCGATGGTGCGCGGCGGCCTGCGCACGCTCAGCGTGTGGGAGGACGACCCAGGGACGGTGGTCGCCCGGCTGAACGACGCCCTGGTGGCGCAGGACACCGGCATGTTCGTCATGGTCGCCGCCGGGTTCGTCACCCCGGGCAGGCGTGGCGGGCGGGTCAGGCTCGCCTCGGCCGGCAACCATCCGCCCGCGGTTCTGAAGAACGACGGCGGGGTGCGCTACACCTCCGGGGGCGGCATGCCGCTCGGCATCGAGACCGGCGTGGCCGTCCCGGTCGAGGAGGTCGCGCTGGCCCTGGGCGAGACGCTGGTGCTGTACTCCGACGGGCTGGCCGGCTCGCGGGGCAGGTCGGGTCAGGAGGAGCTGGCGTACGGCGAGAGCCGGCTCACCGAGGTGCTCGCGCGGTGCACGGGCCAGCCGGGAGCGGCGGTGGTGAAGGCCGTCGAGGAGGACCAGCGGGCCTTCTGCGGCGGTCAGATCCTCGACGAGGCGACCATCCTGGCCATGCGCCGCACGCGCTGACCTGCGCGGACGCCGTCCGCACGTACGGGGACGTTTCTCCTGCAACCAGGGCAAGAAGCTTTTCTAAGATTTTTTGCCCTGAGGGGTTTGCCGAGTTCCAGACGCCGGTAAGCTTAGACACAGATTCCGTGCCTAAGACGCAGGCACAACTCAGTACGCCATTCGGGTCCTGTGCGACCCGGCATTCCTGAGGTGTGCCCCAGTGAACATCGCCATCGTCTCCGTGCACGTGCTTCCCGCCGACATCCCGGCCATCGCCCGCGAACTCAGCAGTTCCCACCGCGTCACGATTTACACCCGCCGCAACGCTCCCGACCGCAAGCCGCGGGTGAAGGTGGCCACCGGTGTGACGATCGAGTACATCGACGCGGGCCCCGCGCAGCCGCTGCCGGAGAGCGACCTCATGCCGCACATCGCGGAGTTCAGCGAAGAGCTGCGGCGGCGCTGGACCAAGGAGAGCCCGGAGGTGGTCCACGCCCACTCCTGGACCGGCGGCCTGGCCGCGGTGGCCGCGGCCGACGGCATGGACATCCCGATCGTGCAGACCTTCCACCAGCTCGGCTCCTCGCGCATCCGTCCCGGCGGCGCCGGGCAGGCCGCGCGGGTGCGGCTGGAGCGCGCGATCGGCCGCCGCGCCGACGCGGTCATCGCCTCCTGCGGGAGTGAGGGCGAGGAGCTCATCCGGCTCGGCGTGCCGCGCAAGAACATCGCGGTCGTCCCGCACGGCGTCGACACCGAGCGGTTCCGCCGCCAGGGGCCGTCCCTGTCGCGTGGCGAGCGCCCCCGCCTCGTCCACGTCGGCCACATCACCCAGGGCGGCGGCGCCCACACCGCGATCCGGGCCCTCGACGGCATCCCGGGCGCCGAGCTGCTGATCGCGGGCGGCCCGGTCGCCGGGGCTCCCGACACCGAGACCGACCTCGAGAAGCTGCGCCTGCTGGCCAAGGAGGTCGGAGTCGAGGACCGCGTGACCCTGCTCGGGCACGTGCCGCACAACTCGATCGCCAAGCTGATGCGCAGCGCCGACGTCGTGCTCTCGCTGCCGGTCGCCGTCCCCAACGGCAAGGTGGCCCTGGAGGCCATGGCCTGCGGCGTCCCGGTCGTCGCCTCGGCCGTCGGCGCCCACCTGGACTCGGTGGTGGACGGGGTGACCGGCCTGCTGGTGCGCCCGAACGACCCCGCCCCGATCGCTCGCCGCACCCGCCTGCTGCTGGGCGACCTGACCCGGCGCACCGCCCTCGGGTTCGCCGGCGCCGACCGCGCCGGCTCGCGCTACTCGATGGAGCGCATCAGCCGCGAGCTGGTGCGGGTGTACGACACCGTCACCGGTGTCGCGCTGCCCGCCGAGGCCGACGCCGAAGAGGCCGAGGCCGCCTGAGCCGGCTCCCTCCACACTCCTCGAGCCCGCGCCACCGGTGGTGGCGCGGGCTCGTCGGTTCTCTCAGGACGCGGGACGAACGGTCAGCTGTACGTCACCGACTGCGGGCTGCAGGTGGTGAGCCACGGACCGGGGTACACGGGGGCGGCATAGCACCCCCAGGTGGCGGTCACGGTGGTCGTGCCCGCGGGAATGCTGACGGAGCCGACCGACCCCGCGTAGTCGCCGTACTGGTGTCCGCTGCTGCACATCGCGGGGACGCTCGCCGCGGAGGTGCTGCCGGCGGGCAGAGTCACGGTGTACTGCCACGCGTGTGTGGCCGGGATCGCGGTCATGGAGCTGTAGGGCAGCGCCGTGATCGTGGGATACCAGTCTCTGGTGTCCCCGTAGTAGTCGTTGTTGAGGCAGTCCACCGTGGCCTGCAGAACGATGCCGTCGGCGGCGGCGGGCGGCGACGCCACCACGCTCAACGCGCCGATCGCCACCAGCGTCGAGCCGAGCGCCAGCACTCGCCGGACCGGATTCCCAGCAATCATGGACATCCCTTCATGTAGCGCCGACTTCGAGCAAAGCGAATTCAGCACCTTCCCGGACCGGCGGTCAACGCCCGCGGGTTTCGTCCGGGCTCAAACGCCGGTGCGGGGCGGGACGTATCGACGGCGCGCTCCGCCGGCGGCCCGCTCCGCGATCACGGAGCCCGCGGCCCGCGGGAGACCGCGCGCCCGGCGACGAGCCGGAATCCGCACCCGCGACCGGCGAGCGCGCCTCGGGCCGGGAGCGACCCTCCGGCCGGCCGTGCGGTCCACGGTCCGCTGAAACATTCACTGTTCGAAAGCGGCCGGTTCGCGCGGAGGGACGAAAGCCCGTGCCACCTCCCTCGGCACGGGCTTTCGCCGTTCCACCCCGGGCGGGGCGGGGCGGAACGGCCTTCGGCGCGGGGTCTCGGCCGGCGGATCTCAGTCGGCGAAGCGGGCCATCCTGCGGATCTTGTTCATGGCGTCGAGGGCGGCGACCTTGTAGGACTCGGCGAGGGTCGGATAGTTGAAGACCGCGTCCACCAGGTAGTCCACCGTGCCGCCGCACCCCATGACGGCCTGGCCGATGTGGAGCAGCTCGGTCGCGCCGGTGCCGAAGACGTGCACCCCGAGCAGGGCGTGGTCGTCGGGGGAGACCAGGAGCTTGAGCATGCCGTAGGTGTCGCCGATGATCTGCCCGCGGGCCAGCTCCCGGTACCGCGAGATCCCGACCTCGAAGGGCACCAGGGCCTTGGTGAGCTCGTCCTCGGTCCGGCCGATGTAGCTGATCTCGGGGATGGTGTAGATGCCGATCGGCTGCAGGTCCGACATGCCCTTCAGCGGCTCGCCGCAGGCGTGGTGGGCCGCGATGCGTCCCTGCTCCATCGAGGTGGCCGCGAGCGAGGGGAAGCCGATGACGTCGCCGACCGCGTAGATGTGCGGCACAGGTGTGCGGTAGTCCTGGTCGACCGCGATGCGGCCCCGGGCGTCGGCCGAGAGCCCGGCGGCCTCCAGGTTCAGCGCCTCGGTGACGCCGTGCCGGCCGGCCGAGTACATGACGGTGTCCGCGGGGATCTTCTTGCCGCTCTCCAGGACGGTGACGCAGCCGCGCGCCCGCCGTTCGACGGCGGCCACCGTCTCACCGAACCGGAAGGTGACCGCGAGGTCGCGCAGGTGGTACTTCAGCGCCTCGACCACCTCAAGGTCGCAGAACTCCAGCATGCGCTCGCGCCGCTCGACCACGGTGACCTTGGTGCCGAGGGCGGCGAACATCGAGGCGTACTCGATGCCGATCACCCCGGCGCCGACGACGACCATCGAGTCGGGCACCTTGTCGAGCTGGATCATGCCGTCGGAGTCGATGATCGTGCGGTCGTCGAACTCCACGCTGTCCGGGCGGGCTGGCCGGGTGCCGGTCGCGATGATGATGTTGTCGGCCGTGATCTTGGTACCTCTGCCCTGCTCGTCGGCCACCTCGACCGTGTGCGGGTCGAGGAAGCGGCCCGAGCCGAGCAGCAGCGTCACGCGGTTGCGCGAGAGCTGGCTCCTGATGACGTCGATCTCGCGCCCCACCACGTGGGCGGTGCGCATGGTCAGGTCGGCCACCGTGACGTCTTCCTTCAGACGGTAACTCTGGCCGTACATCTCTCGTTGGTTGAGGCCGGTCAGATAGAGAACGGCTTCGCGCATGGTCTTGGAGGGGATCGTGCCGGTGTTGATGCACACGCCGCCGATCATGCTGCGCCGCTCGACGATCGCGACGCGGCGTTCGAGCTTGGCGGCCGCGATGGCCGCCTTCTGGCCGCCAGGTCCGGAACCCAGGACAAGTACCTCGTAGTCGGACACAACGCCAAGTGTGCGGCTAACGACCAGATTGGTGAAGCGGTGCGTCCGACCGGGAACGCCAAATCGCTATAACCCTGTGATCAGGGGACGATGCTTGCTTTCATGGGCGCATGTCGATTCGTAGCGCATACATGATCGTAGCGGCGACGACGTTGACCCTCTGTCCTGGCCCCGGCCACGACGACCCGCACGGGCGGCGCCCCGGCGACGGGCGCCCGCCCGTCCACGCCGGCGCGTCCCCCTCGGCCGGCGACCGGAGCTTCCCTCCGCACGCCGGCCCGGTGACCAGCCGGGTGCCGCGCGCCGCCTCCCCGGGCGGCTCCTCGGGAGCTCCCCTGGGCGCGCCCGGCTACCCGCCTCCCCCGGTCTACGACCACCGGTACGGGCCGCGCGGCGGCCCGTCGTACCGGCCGCCGGGCACTCCTTCCTCCCGGCCGCCGGGCCCGGGCGCTCCCTTGGACGTGCCGCCGGGCACGTCCCCGGGGGCACGGCCGGGCGGACCGCCGACCGCCTCCAGCACCGTGCCGCCCCCGGTGGCCACGAGCGCGGCGCCCACGGCGGGGCAGCGCGCCACGTCCGGCACCGACCCCCGGTGGGGCGCCCCGGTGCTGGTGGAGAACTTCGACGGCACCCAGATCGACCGCGACAGCTGGGAGGTGTACCACTCCCCCGACGCCAAGGTGAACCCGCGCACGGCGCAGGCGACCAGCGTCGGCGGCGGCATGCTGCGCATGACCGGCGGCTTCTACGGCGGCAAGGACCTGTCCGGCGGCGTCGCCTCCCACCTGTCGCAGACCTACGGCCGGTGGGAGGTGCGTTTCCGCGGCGAGACCGGCGCCGGATACTCGCTGGTCGCGCTGCTGTGGCCGAGCAGCGAACGCGGCGAGTACGCCGAGATCGACTTCGCCGAGGTGATCGACCCGACCCGGCGGACCGGCGGCATCTACGTCCACCGCGGCGAGGCCCCGCAGGCGCAGAGCCAGATGCGGGCCGACTTCACCCAGTGGCACACCGTGGCCGTCGACCGGCTGCCCGGCCGGCTGACGTTCTGGCTGGACGGCAGGCAGGTGTGGGACTACACCGGGCCGCGCGTGCCCGAGGCCCAGCCGATGCACCTGACCCTGCAGAACGACGTGGTGTGCAACCAGTGGTCGCCGTGCAGGAACGCCTCGACGCCGCGCACGGTGTCGATGTTCGTCGACTGGGTCAAGATCTACCGGGCTTCCTGACGGGCGCCCTGACGGTCGCCGGCGAGCAGCTCGGCGGCCTTGAGCCCGAGATGCAGGACCAGGCGGTTCTCGCCGTCGTCGAGGTCCAGCCCGGTGACGCGCTCGGCCTTGGCCAGCCGGTAGTACAGCGTCTGGCGGTGCACGCCGAGCCGGGCGGCGGTCTCGCGCGCCCGGCCGCCCTGGTCCAGGTAGGCGCCGACGGTGGCGGCGAGCTCGCCGGACAGGGCGGCGGCCTCGGCCGCCAGGTCGGCCAGCTCGGCCGGCGACAGCCGCACCAGCAGGCGGTGCACCCCGAGATCGGCCCAGACGGCGACCGGGGCCAGGCGCGGCACCCGCTGGGCCGCGCGCAGCGCCAGGGTCGCCTCCCGCCAGCTCCGCCACGCCTCGCCGGGGTCCTCGCGCGGGCCGCCCACGCCGGCGGCCGTGCCGTACATGCCCTGGACGCGGGCGGCGACGGCGGCCGCCTGCCCGGCGGGCGCCAGCAGGGCGGTGAGCGGGTCACCGGCGTCGGCGAGCACGCCGCGCGGGAGCGTCCACAGCGGCGCGACGACGCCGGCGGCGGTGCGGACGGCGATCGCCGCCACCGGGCCGGACAGGTCCAGCGGGACCGCGGCGCGTACCTCCGGGTCGGCCGAGAGCAGGTCGCGCAGGCGCACCCCGAGGTCCTGGCGGCTGCGGGCCTCCTGGGCGAGCGCGGCGGCGGCCCGCGCGACCAGCGGCGCGACGGCGTCCAGGCGCTGGTCGGTGAGCGCGCCGGCGTCCAGCAGCCACAGGTATCCATAGGTGACCCCGCGGTGGCGCAGGGGGACGCACACGCGGGCCAGCACGCCGAGGCCGCGGTCAGCAGGGATGCGGACCGGCCCGGCGGCGGTGGCGACGCCGTAGCCCTCGAAGTAGGCGCGCACCTCGTCGGAGGCGCGGCGGCGCAGGATGGACTCGCGCCGGACGGCGTCGATGTCGCCGCTCTGGGCCGCGTAGGCGAGCAACTGGAAGGCCCGGTCCTCCAGCGTCGCCGAGGCGTCCAGAATGCGCGCGATGTCGTCCACGATTTCCTGCAGATCCACCCGCCCATTGTCATACATCTGTATGAAGCGGGTAGACGAGGCCCGTGGCGGATGTCCATAGAAGCCGCTCACCTGCGCATTTATGGTGGTGAACATGCTCGGTTCCGTACTTCTGGCGGTCTCGCGGAGCCCGCTCGCGCGCCGCGCCGTCTCCGGTTTCCCGGTCACCCGGCTCGTGGTCGACCGGTTCGTCGCGGGTGAGGACGCGGGGTCCGCGCTCGCGGCCGTCCAGCGCCTCACCGACGCCCGCCTCACGGTCACCCTCGACCACCTCGGCGAGGAGACCAAGGACGCGCGGGCCGCCGCCGAGACGGTCAAGGCCTACGTCTCGATGCTCGACGCGCTGCGCCCGATCGGTCTCGGCACGCGGGCCGAGGTCTCGGTCAAGCTGTCCGCCGTCGGGCAGATGCTCGACCGCGGCATGGCGCTCGACCACGCCCGGGAGATCTGCGCCGCCGCGCGGGACGCCGGGACCACCGTCACGCTGGACATGGAGGACCACACCACGGTCGACTCCACGCTGTCCATCCTGGGGGAGTTGCGCGAGGACTTCCCGGCGACCGGCGTCGCCGTCCAGGCCTACCTGTTCCGCAGCGAGGGCGACCTGCGCGACCTGTCCCGCGAGGGCTCGCGGGTGCGGCTGGTCAAGGGCGCCTACGCCGAGCCGGCGTCGGTGGCCCACCAGAAGAAGGCCGACGTGGACAAGGCGTACGTGCGGTGCCTGCGCATCCTCATGGAGGGGAAGGGGTACCCCATGGTGGCCACGCACGACGACCGGCTGATCTCCATCACCGAGCTGCTGGCCGACCGCGCCGGACGCGGCCGGGACTCCTTCGAGTACCAGATGCTCTACGGCATCCGGACCGACAAGCAGGAGGCGCTGGCCCGCGCCGGCTCCACGGTCCGCGTGTACGTCCCCTACGGCGACGACTGGTACGGCTACTTCATGCGCCGCCTGGCCGAGCGCCCCGCCAACGTCGCCTTCTTCCTGCGTTCACTCCGCTCCAAGTGAGGTCTTCCATGGATGCCGTCAGCAACGTCCCCGTCCCGGCCAACGAGCCGGTGCACGGCTACGCACCCGGCAGCGCCGAGCGCTCGGTGCTGGAGAGCCGCCTGAAGGAGCTGTCCGGCACCGCGATCGACCTGACGATGACGATCGGCGGCGAGCGGCGCATGGCCGCGGGCGCCTCGATCGACGTCGTCCAGCCGCACGACCACGCCCACGTGCTCGGCCGCACGGCCGACGCCTCCGCCGGCGACGTGCGCGCCGCCATCGACGCGGCGCTGAAGGCCGCGCCGGCGTGGCGGGCGCTGCCGTTCGAGGAGCGGGCCGCGATCTTCCTCAAGGCCGCCGACCTGCTGGCCGGGCCGTACCGCGCGACGCTGAACGCCGCCACGATCCTCGGCCAGTCCAAGTCGGCGCAGCAGGCCGAGATCGACGCGGCGTGCGAGCTGATCGACTTCCTGCGCTTCAACGTGTCCTTCGCCCGCCGGCTCCACCAGGAGCAGCCGATCTCCTCGCCGGGCGTGTGGAACCGCATGGAGTACCGGCCGCTGGAGGGGTTCGTCCTGGCGATCACCCCGTTCAACTTCACGGCCATCGCCGGGAACCTGCCGACCTCCGCCGCCCTGATGGGCAACGTCGTGGTGTGGAAGCCGTCCCCGACCCAGCAGTTCGCCGCGCACTTCACCATGCGGCTGCTGGAGGAGGCGGGCCTGCCGCCGGGCGTCATCAACATGGTCACCGGCAACGGCGCCGCCGTGTCGGAGGTCGCGCTGACCGACCCGAACCTGGCGGGCATCCACTTCACCGGCTCCACGGCCACCTTCCAGCACCTGTGGGCCACCGTCGGCGCCAACATCGCCGGCTACCGGAGCTACCCGCGGCTGGTCGGCGAGACCGGCGGCAAGGACTTCGTGCTCGCCCACCCCTCCGCCGACCCGGCGGCGCTGTCCACCGCGCTGATCCGCGGCGCGTTCGAGTACCAGGGCCAGAAGTGCTCGGCCGCCTCCCGGGCGTACGTCCCGCGGTCGGTCTGGTCGGCCATCAAGGACGACCTGGTCGCGACGGCCGAGTCTCTGACCGTCGGCGACGTGGCCGCCGACCTGTCGACGTTCATGGGCGCCGTCATCGACGACCGCGCCTTCGCCAAGAACAAGGCGGCCATCGACCGGGCCCGCGCGACCGGCGGCATCGAGGTGCTCACCGGCTCCTACGACGACTCCACCGGGTACTTCGTCAAGCCCACCATCCTGGTCGGCGACGACCCGGCCGACGAGATCTTCGTCAAGGAGTACTTCGGCCCCGTCCTGGCCGTGCACGTGTACGACGACAGCCGGTTCGACGCCGTCCTGGACCAGATGGAGAGCGTGTCGCCGTACGCGCTGACCGGCTCGATCATCGCCCAGGACCGGTACGCCATCGCCTCGGCGACCGAGCGGCTGCGCTTCGCGGCGGGCAACTTCTACATCAACGACAAGCCCACCGGCGCGGTCGTCGGCCAGCAGCCCTTCGGCGGGGCCCGCGCCTCGGGCACCGACGACAAGGCCGGCTCGATCTTCAACCTGGTCCGCTGGGTCAGCGCCCGCGCGATCAAGGAGACCTTCGTCCCGCCGACCGACCACCGCTACCCCCACATGGGCTGAGACCCCGCGGCCACTCCACCGGCCCGGCAGGACGCACCACGCGCCCTGACCGGGCCGGCCGTCATCGCGGCGGCGTGTCCTCCGGCTCCGCGTGCGCCATGACGACGTACGCCGCGCCCGTCCGGCCGAAATGGAGCAGCAGAACGCAGCTTCCCCTGAGCGTCACGGCGGCGAACCGCCGGACCTTCGCCCGCCAGCCCTCGCCACCCATGCCCGGTCCTTCCTTGTGAGCGATCGCCATACCCGAGGATCGCGACGAGGGACAGAGCCTCCCTGGAGACGCACTCGCGGCGAGCGCCCACATCCCAGGGATGCCGGAACCCGCGGACCGGGAGCGGCCCCGTGGAAATGTCAGTGACGACCGGCAGGATGCCTTCCGCCTGTCCGCCGCCGTGGCAGGTCTGCGCTCGGATGGCCGTCACGGGTCCGGCCATCGCCATGAGCATCGCCGGTTGGTAGGCGGCTCCCGCCGTCCGGCGCCGGCTGTTTCGCTGTGGAGGCGCTTTCCGGCCGGGGGCGCGCATGGGGCGGGTGGCCGGGGGGCTCTTGATTCGGGTCGGGGGACGGCAGCAAAGTGAGCCCAGGACGCGGCCGGCAAGGCGGCGCCGCCGGAACGAGGCCACCGGAACAGGGGCGCGGGGGCGAGATCGCCTGAGTGGGGCCGGCCGTATGGGTGATGACGGGGAGTGCTGTGGACGTGCGACGGGGAAGGCCTGCTCTGGTGGAGCCGGGCGTGGTGGTGTTGTTATGGGTGCGGGTGCTGCTGCTGGTGGTGGTGTCATGGGGGGCGCTCGTCACCGCCCTCTCGGTGAACCCGCCCCTGCGCCCCCTCGGGGAGTTCCGCGCGGCGCTGCGGGCTGGGGAGGTGAGCTACGTCATCGCCGAAGGCTCCGGGCGCGTCCTGCGCGACCTGCGGTGGTCGTCCGGGACGCTGTTCTGGTCGCGCGCGATCCTCCCCGCGCCAGGCACCGGCGGCTATTCGCAGAGCGATCTGAACGCGGACCTGAGCGTCGTGTACGGGCCGCCTCCCGTGGACCGGCGGATCGACACCCAGAGCACGCGAGGCTTCTTTCCCGGCTGGCCCTTCCACGTACCGGTGCCCTACGGGTCGTGGCCGGTGGGCGCGGCCTGGGTCCTGACCTTGCTGGGCATGCTCGCCACGGAACGGCCACGCGCCGGCAACCGCTGGGCGTGGTTCTGGCTGTTCACGGTGGGCCGCGTCGGGGCGATCTTGTTCCTCGTCCTGGAGTCCCGCCCGCTCTGGCGGCCGTTCGACGACCTGCCACCCCTCTCTTCGCCGCTGGGCGGCGGGCGGGGATGCCTGTTGTCCCTCGTCATGGGCGTCATCTCTGCCGTTGCCGCATACGCGGTCGGCGAGGCGGTCGAAGCGGTGGTCCTGACCGCCACCGGCCTCTGAACGCCGCCTCGCTCCTCGTCGGCGGCGGGCGCCTGACGGAAGTCGTGCGCGCTTCGTGAACACGGGGCGAAGGCGTGCCGAGCCGGGCGGAGCGGCTCCGCCCGGCTCGGTGATTCCGCTCCCCTGCTCCGCCCCGGGTGCCCACCGTCGTGTCGGGCCGTCGGGCCGTCGGGCCGTCGGGCCGTCGGGACGCCGTAACCGTGCCGGCGGCGGGGTGTGCCGTCAGGTGCGGGTGGGGCTCGGGGACGGGGTGGTCTTGCGGCCGGGCTGGTTGACCAGGGTGTTGTGGAAGGACCTGACCAGCCATTGGCCGGACTTCTTGACCACGACGCTCGTGTTGTAGGACACGGTGTTGGGGCGGCACTTGTTCTCCGCGCCGAAATGCACGCACCCCTTGCGGATGATGAAGGCGACCGTCGGGGAGACCAGGTCGATCTTCTCCTCCAGGGTGACGATGCGGCTGTGGGCGAGCTGGGCGTGCAGGTAGCGCTGGAACTTCTCGCCGATCTCGGCGCTGGTGCGCAGGTGCTCGCCGGTGACGTTCACGAAGTCGGCGTCCGGGGTGTAGGTGGCGGCGTACGCCTTGCCGTCGCCCTTGGACCACGCGTCGGCCTGGCGCAACCACAGCCGCCTCAGCGCGGTGAGCTCGGCCGCGATGTCACCGGCGGCCGCGGCGGGCGGCGCGAGGGCGGGGGCGTTGGGGGCGACGGGGGGCGGCTGGGCGGCGGCGAGCGCGACGGAGGGGTGGTCGGGGGCCGGGCCGCCGGTCATCCTGAACGGGCGCTGGCGCTCCTCCTGGGGGCTGACCAGGGTGTTCTGGAAGGACTCGATCAGCCAGTGGCCCTGGCGCTTGACGGCGACGCTGCTGTTGATCGACAGGTTGGACGGGCGGCAGACACTCTCGGCGGCGTACAGGACGCAGTCCTTCCTGAGGATGATCGCCGTCAGGGGCGCCACCATGCGGACACTCTCGGCCAGCCGCGTGATCTGGGTGTTCCTGAGCTGGTTGTTGAAGTAGTACCCGATGCGGGCGGCGATCACCGAGCGGCCGTGCAGGTGCTCGCCCTTGATGTTCACCAGGTCGGCGTCCGGGGTGTACATCGCGGCGTAGGCGGCGGCGTCGCCCTTGCCCCACGCCTCGGCCTGCCGGCGCCAGATGTCGCCGAGAGCGGCCGCGTCCGGGTCGGCGCCCCGTGGCGCGGCCGCGGCCGCGGCCGGTGGCAGGGCGCACAGCAACGCCAGACCGGCTCCTCCGATGGCTGCCAGGCCGCTGGCCCTGTTCCCGCGTCGACGGTTTTCCATTCGTGCCCCCCGATTATGCGCTCCTGCGGCAAACATATATGCGGTTCGCGTCCTCACCCGGCCATGCGGCCGCGTGTCCCCGCTCCGGGCGGAATTATGCGTGTATATACCCCTCTCCCCCATGACACCAATCAACGAGCGCGAAGTCCGCCCTTATCACACATGAATGACATCCCAGCTCAGCACGCCCGCCAGATCCCCATCTCCGGCCTTCTCCAGCGAGTCTCCGCAGCAAGAGCGGCGCTTGCGGCGACAATTGGCGGCAGGGGGATGACATATGCAAATAACTGTCCTGGGAATGGGCAACATGGGGCGTGCGGTGGCCGTGCGGCTGGCCGCTCAAGGGCATCGGCCGCGGGTGTGGAACCGCACGCCGGGCAAGGCGGAAGAGGTGGTGGCGGCCGGGGCGGTGGAGGCGTCCTCCCCCGCGGAGGCGGCCCGGGGCGCCGACGCGGTGCTCATGTCGCTCGCCGACGACCAGGCCGCTCTGCAGGTCATGGAGAGGCTCACCGAGCAGGCGTCCAGCACCGACGGGCCGATCGTGGTGGACATGAGCACCGTCTCTCCGCGCACCTCCCGACGGCTGGCGGACCTCGCGCCCGGGAGCCGGTTCGTGGCCGCGCCGATCATCGGCGCGCCGAGGACCGTCCTGGACGGCAGGGCCTCGGGCCTGCTCGGCGGCGAGCGCCATCTGGTGGAACGGCTGGAACCCCTGTGGGGCCGCCTCTTCGACGTCCACTGGTACTGCGGCGAGGACCCGGGCGGCGCGACCACCTTCAAGCTGCTCAACAACTATCTCCTGATGGCGGAGGTCGCCCTGGTCGCCGAGGTGGTCGCCACGGCCGAGGCGACGGGGCTGGACACCAAGCTCCTGCGCGAGGTCCTCGACCAGTGGCCGACCGTGCCGATCGCCGTCCGCAACCGCGTCGACGACATCATCGGCGGCGAGCACCACGGCTGGTTCTCCACCCGGCTCGGCGCCAAGGACGTGCGGCACCTGGTCGAGGCGGCCGACGCGCACGGGCTGTCGCTGCCGATCGCGCGGCTGGTCGGGCGCCGGTACGAGGAGACCGCGGAGCGGTGCGGCTCCGGCGCCGACATCGCCGCGGTCGTGGAGGTGCTCCGCGCCGAGCGCGGCGCCGCCCGTCCCACCGCGGAACAGGTCTGACGTGGGCGGCCACGAGGTGCCCACGCCCGTGCGGGGCGGTATCCGGAGATGACGGCCAACGGCACCCGGCCGCAGGTCGCGCTGGTGACCGGCGCCAACCAGGGCATCGGCCGCGAGATCGCCGCCCAGCTGGCGGAACGGGGCATGACCGTACTGCTCGGCGCCCGCGACCCGGGCAAGGGCGAGGAGGCCGCCGCCGCGCTGCGGTCGGCGACCGGCGCCGACGTGCGCACGGTCACGCTCGACGTGACCGACCGCGCGTCGATCGACGCGGTCACCCGGTACGTCGCCGAGCGGTTCGGCGTGCTGGACGTCCTGGTGAACAACGCGGGCATCCTCGGCGACGTGGCCGGGCAGGACCCGTGCGACGCCGACCTGGAGGTGGTCAGGGAGGTCTTCGAGACCAACGTCTTCGGCCTGATCGCGGTGACCACGGCGATGATCCCGCTGCTGACGCGCTCGCCCTGCGGGCGGGTCGTCAACCTCACCAGCGGCCTCGGCTCGCTGACGCTGATGAGCGACCCGGCGGGGCCGTTCGCCCGCAGGCCTCCGTCGGCGGCGTACGTGCCGTCCAAGACGGCGGTGAACGCGCTGACCGTGCAGTACGCCAACGCGCTGCGCGAGCACGGCGTGCTGGTCAACGCGGCCGACCCGGGCCCGTGCGCGACGGCGTTCGCCCCGGCCCTTTCGGGCATGGCGCGCACCGCGGCCGACGGCGCCGCGATCGCCGTGCGGCTGGCCGTCCTCGCGCCGGACGGGCCGACGGGCGGCTGCTTCGGAGCCGACGGCCCGCTCCCCTGGTAATCCTGGTAACGCTGGCAACCTCGTAGCTCCGGTAACACGGCCCGCACTCGTGGGGAGTGTCGTCTCAGCCGGGAAGGTCGTCCCCGTCACCCTCGCCGGGGAAGGGGACGGCCTTGCCGGGGTTGAGGATGCCGTGCGGGTCGAGCGCCCACTTGACCGCGCGGGTGACCTCCGCGCACTCGGCCGACATCTCCCGTTCGAGCCAGCGCCGTTTGAGCGTGCCGACCCCGTGTTCGCCGGTCAGGGTGCCGCCGAGCTCCAGCGCGCGGGCGAAGATCTCGTCGGCGGCCCGCGACACGTTGGCGGGGATCCCCGTCGTCCCGTGCGGCAGGACGAACAACGGATGCAGGTTGCCGTCCCCGGCGTGGGCGACGGTGGCGATCTCGCAGGCGTGGGCGGCGGCGACGGCCTGGATGTGGCGCACCATCTCGGCGAGCCGTGACCGGGGCACGCACACGTCCTCGGTGAAGGGGACGCCGCGCCGGGCGAGCGCCGGGTAGGCCAGGCGCCGCAGTCCGACGAGTTCGGCGGCCTCGGCGGCGCTCTCGGACCGCAGGGCCGTCCCCGCGCCGCCGCGGGTGAGGACCGCCAAGGCGGCGTCGGCGGCGTCCTCGCGGCCGGCGCCGTCGAACTGCACGAGCAGCAGCGCCGCCGCTTCCTCGAAGTCCATGCGCGTGTGGTCGCTCAGCGCGGCCAGGGTGGCCGCGTCGAGCAGTTCCATCAGGCCGGGGTCGAGCCCGGCCCTGGTGATCTCCAGCGCGGCCGTGGCGGCGGCCTCCAGCAGCGGGAACTGCGCCACCACCGTGACCGGCGCGCCGGACGGGCGGGGGCGCAGCCGCAGGGTGGCCTCGACGATGACGCCGAGCGTCCCCTCCGAGCCGACCAGCAGGCCGGTGAGGTCGTACCCGGCGACCCCTTTGACGGTGCGCCGCCCGGTGGCGAGCACGCGGCCGTCGGCGAGCACCGCCCGCAGGCCGAGCGTCCAGTCGCGCGTCACCCCGTACTTGACGCACCGCAGCCCCCCGGCGTTGGTGGCGAGGTTGCCGCCGATGGTGGAGGTCTCGTGGCTCGAGGGGTCGGGGGCGTACATCAGCCCGTGCCTGGCCGCCGCGCGGTCGAGGTCGGCCGTGATCACCCCGGCCTGGACCACGCAGTACTGGTCGTCGGCGCGCATCTCGACGATGCGGTCCATGCCGGCCAGGCTCACCACCAGGCACCCGTCCACGGCCGTAGCGCCGCCGGCCAGACCCGTCCCGCCGCCGCGGGGCACGACGGCGACGTGGTGCCGGTGCGCCCAGCGCAGGGCCTGCTGGACGTCGCCCTCCTCCCGGGCGCGCACGACGGCGAGGGGCACGCCGGGCGCGGCGAGCGGAGCGGCGTCGTGGCGGTAGGCCTGCACGGCCTCGCCGGTCAGCAGGCGGGGGCCGAGCCGGGCGCGCAGCTCGCCCACGCTTTCCGTCATATCACGGGATAAAGAAGTCACGGGGCCTCGCCATTAATTCGGGAGCGGTATCACATCCGGCCTTTAGTCATTTCTCACCGGTATAGCACAGACGCCGCCGGGAACAACGGGGCGAGGAGACGCGCCGATGGCATGCGAGCGGGCGCGACCGGCGTCGATGACGGTTCGCCCGTCACCTAACCATCCCTCGGATAACGTGGTCGGCGTCGTCCCGGGCGTCGGCGGAGACTGCTCGTCCATCGGCGCGACGGCCCAGCGCCGGCGGCATGACCGCGCCGCCGTGAAAGGGCTGCCCGCGTTTTCCGATTCCGTGGATCACAGTCCCGCCGCGGCCGGAGAAACACCCGGCGGACCACAAGGAGAAACCGATGGAACACCGGAAACTCGGGGAATTGGACGTGTCCGCGATCGGCCTCGGCTGCATGGGAATGTCGCAGTCGTACGGCCCCTATGACGACGAGGAGTCCATCGCCACCATCCGGGCGGCGCTCGACCTCGGCATCACCCTGCTCGACACCTCGGACATGTACGGATACGGCAACGGCCACAACGAGTCGCTGGTCGGCCGGGCCATCGCCGGCCGGCGCGACCAGGCGGTCGTGGCCACCAAGTTCGGCATCAAGGGCTGGACCGGCGACGGGAGTTTCGTCCTGGACTCCAGCCCCGAGTACGCCCGCGAGGCGTGCGAGGCCTCGCTGCGCAGGCTCGGCGTGGACGTCATCGACCTGTACTTCCTGCACCGCCGCGACCGCGAGATGCCCATCGAGGAGATCGTGGGCGGGATGGCCGAGCTGGTCACCGCGGGCAAGGTGCGCTACATCGGGCTGTCGGAGGTCAGCACCGACACCCTTCTGCGCGCGCACGCGACCCATCCGATCACGGCGCTGGAGAGCGAGTACTCGCTGTTCGAGCGGTACGTGGAGAAGGACGTCCTGCCGGCCTGCCGCGAGCACGGCATCGGCCTGATGGCGTTCTCCCCGCTCGGGCGCGGCTTCCTCACCGGCACCGTGCGCGACATGGGCGCGCTGTCGCAGGACGACTACCGGCACACCGACCCCCGGTTCAAGGGCGCCAACCTCGCCCGCAACCTCGCGCTGGTGGACCGCGTGCGGAGCATCGCGGCGGAGCTGGAGATGACCCCCTCCCAGATCGCCCTGGCCTGGGTGCTCGCCCAGGACGAGCACATCGCGCCCATCCCCGGCACCAAGCGGGTCACCTACCTGCGGGAGAACGTCGCCGCGGCGCAGGTGCGGCTCACGCCGGAGCAGGTGGGCCTGCTCGAGAGCGCCGTCCCCGCCGGTTCGGTGTCCGGCGAGCGCTACCCCGAGGGGATCATGCGCACGGTCGACGCGTGAGCTTCCCGCCGCACCGAGTCCACCCGCCACCGGAGGGCGACATGTCCGTTCCATCCGCCGGGTCCGAGGAGATCGAGACCCGGACCGTACGCAAACTCGTCCGCAGGCTCATCCCCCTGATGATCGTGCTCTATTTCCTGAACTTCCTCGACCGGGTGAACATGAGCTACGCCGCGCTCGACATGAACGCCGAGCTCGGGCTGACCGCGTCGATGTTCGGCCTGGCCGCCGGCGTCTTCTTCATCGGGTACGTGCTGTTCGAGGTGCCCAGCAACATCGCGATGCTCAAGTTCGGGGCCCGGGTCTGGATCGCCCGCATCGCCGTCACCTGGGGCCTGTGCAGCGCGGCCCTGGCCTTCGCCCAGGGCCCCGGCAGCCTGTACGCGCTGCGCGCGCTGCTCGGCGTCGCCGAGGCGGGCCTGTACCCCGGGCTGCTGCTCTACGTCGCCCTGTGGTTCCCGGCCCGCCGGCGGGCGCAGATGCTGTCGATGTTCCTGCTCGGCATCCCGCTGTCGTCGGTGCTCGGGGCGCCGCTGTCCACGGCGATCATGCAGTACGGCGACGGCCTGTTCGGCATGTCCGGATGGCGCCTGCTGTTCCTGGCCGAAGGCATCCCGTCGGTGATCGTCGGCGTGTGGGCGTTCTTCTGGCTCACCAGCCGCCCGCAGGAGGCCCGCTGGCTGGCCGACGACGAGCGCGAGTGGCTGGTCGGGACGCTGGAGGCCGAGAACCAGGCGCCGCCCCACCAGAAGGGGGCGCTGGGCCGGACGGTGCGCAACCCGCGCGTGCTGCTGCTCGGCGTGGTGCTGTTCGGCCAGGCGTTCGGGCTGTGGGCGCTGACCTACTTCCTGCCACAGATGATCAAGGGGCTCGAGACGGCCTTCGGCACGAGGTTCTCCTACCTGCAGGTCGGCCTGGTCACGGCCATCCCGTTCGCCGTGGCCACGGTGGGCTTCGTGTGGTGGGCGCGCCACTCCGACCGGACGGGCGAGCGGCGCCTGCACTGCGCCGTGCCTCTGCTGCTCGGAGCCGTCGCCGTGGTCGCGTGCGTGCTGGCGAGCAACCCGTACGTGCTGGTCGCCGGCATCGCGCTCGGGCTGACCGGCATGCTCAGCTCCACCGTCGCCTTCTGGCAGCTGCCCGCCCGGGTCGTCGCGGGGACGGGCGTGGCGGCCGCGGGCGCGATCGCCCTGATCAACTGCATCGGCGCGGCGAGCGGCTACCTGGGCCCCCACCTGTTCGGCCTGCTGAAGGACTGGACGGGCTCGTTCGGCGCCGGTCTGTACGTCGTGGCCGGCTTCATGATCCTCTCCGCGGTGACGGTGCTGCTGGTGGTCCCGGCGCGCCGCGGCGCCCCGGAGACCGCCGAACCGTCGCGCGCGGTCGTCGCGTGACGGGCACATCTCGACCCACAGGGAGAAAGATCGCATGCGAAGCGGGATGATGGAATCTCCGCTCACCATTCCCGGGATGGTCACCTCGCGCGCCGAGCGGCTGTTCGCGAGGCGGCCGGTGGTCACCCGGTCACGGGCCGGCGTCACCCGCCTCACCTGGGGTGACGTGGTGGCCCGTGCCCGCCGGCTCGCGGGGGCGCTCGCCGCGCTCGGGGTCGGCCCGGGCGACCGGGTGGCGACCTTCGCCGGTGGCACGCACCGGCACGTGGAGGCCTACCTCGCCGCCACCTCGATGGGGGCCGTGCTGCACACGGTCAACGTCCACCTGCCGGCCGAGCACGTCGCCTACATCGTCGACCACGCCGACGACACGCTCGTGCTGTGCGAGGCGGGCCTGCTGCCCGCCTGGGAGGAGGCGGAGTCCCGGCTCACCCGCCGCCGTCCGGTCGTCGTGCTGCCCGACGGCGACGGCGACGAGCCGCCCGCCGGCGGGCGGCTGGGCTACGAGCGGCTGCTGGCCGAGGCCGACCCGCTGAAGGCCTGGCCGGAGGTGGAGGAGGCCGCGGCGGCGCACGTCAGCTACACCACCGGCACCACCGGACGCCCGAAGGGCGTGGTCTTCAGCCATCGCAGCACGGTGCTGCAGAGTTTCTGCGCCGGGCTCGCCGACGCCGAGAGTTTGTCGTCCGGCGACACGCTGCTCGCCCTGGTGCCCCTCTCGCTGAGCCAGGTGGGGCTGCCGTTCAGCGCGGCCATGCACGGCTGCGGCCTGCTGCTGCCCGGAGGCGACCTGACCCCGGCCGGGGTGTGCGAGCTGATCGAGCGCGAGAGGCCGACGGTGTCGGTCGGGTTCGGCGCCGCCCTCACCGGCCTGCTGGACCACTGGCGCCGCCACCGGCCCGACCTGTCCTCGCTGCGGCGCATGGTGTGCGGGGGCTCCCCCGTGCCGCGCGCGGTCTCGCGCGCCTTCGAGGAGGAGGTCGGCGTCCCGATCGTGCAGGTGTTCGGCATGACCGAGACCAGCGGGCACGGCAGCTTCAGCCGGCCGCCCGCCGAGGCCGGGGAGCGGCCCTCGGAGGAGACCCGCGCCTACTACGCGGTCTCGCAGGGCAGGCCGCTGGCCATGGTCGACATGCGCATCGCCGACGACACCGGCGGCGAGGTGCCGTGGGACGGCGCGTCCATGGGCGAGCTGCAGGTGCGCGGGCCATGGGTGGTGCGCGAGTACTTCCGCGACGGGTCGCCGCCGGACAAGTTCCAGCAGGGCTGGCTGCGGACCGGCGACGCGGCCCGCATCGACGAGCTCGGCTACATCCGCATCGTCGACCGGATGAAGGACCTCATCCGGGCCAACGGCGAGTGGATCTCGACGGTCGAGCTGGAGGAGCACCTCATGGCGCACCCGGCGGTCGCCGACGCCGCCGTGGTGGGCGTGCCCGACGCCGAGTCGGGAGAGCGCCCGCTCGCCTGCGTCGTCCTGCGCGAGGGCGACGGCGCGGGGCCCGCCCCCGAGGAGTTCGCCGCCCACCTCGCCGGCCGGGTCCCGCCGTCGTGGCTGCCGACCGTGCGCGTCGTCACCGAGCTGCCCAGGACCGGCGTCGGGAAGGTCGACAAGCGGGCCCTGCGCGAGCGTTTCGGCGCCGCGCGCCCCGCCCCCGAGGCCTGACCGCCGCGGGCGTCGCCCCTCGCCCGCCGACAAGAAGAGAGAGAACCGATCACATGAACGTCCGGAATATTTACGGCCCGGCCGTCAGCAGCCAGGAAGTTCGCGCCCGCCTGGCCGCCCAGGGTAGATCGCTGCCCAAGCCCTGGCAGCTTCCCAACCAGATCAAGATCGCTCCGAGCCTCGTCCGGGTGCTCGGAAACCGGGTCCTGGTGTCCGGGCACGTCCCCATCGGCGAGGACGGCACGGTGGCCGGGCCGTCGGGCAAGGTCGGCTCCGAGGTCGACCTCGCCACCGCGCAGGAGTCGGCCAGGCTCACGCTGCTGGGCATCTTCGCCGACCTCGAACGGGAGCTCGGCGACCTGGACCGCGTCGGGGCGTGGTGCCGCCTGAACTGCATGGTCAACGCGTCCCCGGACTTCATCGACTTCCCCGCCGTGTTCAACCCGGCCTCGCAGCTCCTCCTCGACGCCTTCGGCGACGAGGTGGGCGGGCACTCTCGGGTGGCCGTCGGCGTCGCGGGCCTGCCGTGGAACATGCCCGTGGAGATCGAGGCGGAGCTGGAGCTCCGCGGCTGAGAGTGGCCGGCCACCGGCCGCGCCACCGGCGAGGGAGGAAAAAGGCCGCGGTGGTCGCGTCCCCACGAGGACGGGACCACCGCGGCCCCTCACGTCCGGCCCCGGCTCACGCTCCGGCCCGGCTGAGAACCCACCGGTCTCACGCCGGGTTCGGCGCACGTCCGGCCGGGCCGAGCGTCGGCCGAGCCGAGTGTCGGTCCGGGCGCCGCCGCCGTCAGAAGGTGTTGTCCGGACGGGTGGCGATGAGGATGCGGTGCATGGGCGCGTCGATCAGGGCCACCCGCCTCAGCCCCGCCGACTCCAGCCACCGGTCGTAGCGGCTCAGGCGGTAGGCGTCGCCGCCGCCGGTCGCCAGCATCGAGGCCGCGAAGAGCCGGGCGAACCGGTCCTGCTCGGACTCGCCCCGGCCGGTGTCGTCCACGATGTGGTCGGCGATGCAGATCAGCCCGCGCTCCGACAGGGAGCCGGCGGCGGTGGCGGTGAGCTTCGCGGCGCTCTCCGGCGTCTGCAGGTGGAAGATGTTGGCGAAGAACACCAGGTCGAAGCCGGCGCCCCAGGCGTCGGCCCAGAAGTCGCCGACCATGCCGCTGAAGCGGCCGTCGACGCCCAGCCGCCGCGCCTGGGCGCGGGCCAGCTCGATGATGCGCGGCGCGTCCACGCCGGTCACGTGCCAGTTCTCCCGCCGGCGGAGCATGAGCTGGCCGTACAGGCCGCTGCCGCAGCCGACGTCGAGCACCCGCGCGGGGACGCCCGCGTCCCATCCGGAGGCGTCGAGCCAGTCGTGCAGCCGGGCGACGATCGGCGGAGCCCAGAAGTTGATGCCCAAGGCCAGCGACTCGTAGTCGGTCTCGGAGATCTGGTTGGCACGGTCGTGACCGGCGGCGTCGCGCGAGCCGTGCCGCACGGCCTCGGCCAGGCTCCGCCACGCCGGCCAGGCGACCGCCCGGTCGTAGTCCATCTTCCCGGTCAGGCTGTAGACCCCACCGGGCAACACGGACGGGAGCATCCGCTCGCCGAGCACGTAGCGGGTGATGCCGTCCGGCGGCACGACGGCGTCGACCATCGCGTAGGCGTGCAGGGCGTCCAGCATGATGCGCGTGGCGCGTTCGTCGGTCTTGAGCGTCTCGGCGACCTCGACCGCGGAGGCCGCGCCCTTCGCCAGCTCGGCGAACATGCCGAGGTCGTGGGCGGCCTCGATCACGCCGGGCGCCCACAGGCCGATGAGGTGCTCGTACAGCCGGTGCGCGGCCTGGATCCGCCGGTCCTCGTCGGTGTCGCCGTCCAGCCGGGTGTGGTCCACCAGTGGCTGGACGCCGACCTCCGAACCGGGTGTCGGCGCCCGGTCAGGGCGCGCGGCCATCGCTTCGGAAAACCCATAAGACATGAGTACTCATTTCTCGGGGATGGATGATCGGTTCCCGCGGCGGGCATGCCGGCGCGCCTGGCACCGGCACACGCGCCGGCCGCCCGGTCGCGGGTGGTCAGGCGGAGGGGCGCGGCGCGAACCGCGTGCTGACGGAGGTGTGCGAGCGGGGCAGGTGGCCGAGTTGCTCCTCGCCCTCCACCTCGATCGACCACAGCCGCAGCCACCCGTCCTTCGCCGCGATGAACACATCGTCGTTCTCGTGGCGCACGGTCCCGGGGGTGACGGAGGCGGGGTAGCGGGTCCCCACCGCCTCCATGGACAGCACGACCATCACCTCGCCGTCCTCGGTGAGGACGTAGGCTCCCGGGCGGCGGTAGCCGGCCCGGACGGTGCGCAGGATGGTCTCGGTGTCCTGGGTGAAGTCGAGCCAGTAGTCGTGGTCGCCGGGTTTGCTGAAGTAGGTGCGCTCCCCCGGGTCCTGCGGAGTGAGGGGCAGCCGTCCCGCGGCCAGGCGCGGGATCAGCTCGCGCAGCAGCGCCACGTTGGCCACCGTGTGCGACTCCCTGATCTCCAGGGCCGTCTCGGTGCCGCTGAGCATGATGGGTTTGGCGGCGATGACCGGTCCCCCGTCGATCTGGGTGGTCATGGCGATGGCCGTGACGCCGCTGCGGGTCTCCCCGGTGCGCGCCATCCAGAAGAACGGCGCCCAGCCGGCGTACTTGGGCAGCGGGCTCGGGTGGAAGTTGACCGAGGTGATGCGGGGCACGCCCAGCAGGTCCGCCTTCAGGATCTGCTGGTAGTTGCCCACGATGATGTAGTCGGGCTTCAGGGCCGCGATGGCGGCGACGCTGCCGGGGTCGTTGACGTTCGCCGGGCGCATCGGCGGGATGCCCCATCCGCGTCCCTGGGCGTCGAGGTCGACCTGGTCCTCCTCGCCCAGGAAGTACGGGCAGAGCCGGCCTCGCGGGCTGGTCACCACCCCCACGAGCTCGACCAGGGGATGCTCGGCCAGGATGGACAGGAACGGCGCCCCGAGCTTTGAGTTGACCTCCGACATCAGGACGACGCGGACGGGGAGGCTCACCTCTCCCACCACTTGCCCGGCACCATGCGGGCCGTCCAGTTCTTGGAGTCGAAGATCGCGTAGCCGGGCTGCACGGGCAGCGGGGCCACCCCCGGCAGCTCCATGATCTCCATGGCCAGCCGCTCGACGAGGATGCCCTCGGCCATGGGCGGGCAGGCGCCGAAGATGGGCATGCGGCGCATGTCGAGGAACCAGCGGTCGATCTCGGCCCGGTCGGGGTAGTCCGGCATCACCGCGATGGCGCGCTCGACGAGCTTGCGCACCACGTCGTCGGTGAACTCGGCGTCCTCGGGGATGTCGTAGACCTCCTCGATGGTCATCGAGTCGTGCGTGTACTTGTAGACGATCACCGTGTGGCCGACGGTGGGGATCTTGAGCATGAACTTGCAGCGGTCGGAGGCCCGGAACGCCCTGTGCAGCGCGTAGCGGTTCTTGACCTGGTAGAACTCCATCTGGTCCATGACGTAGTCGCATCCGTCCATGAACTCTTCCGCGCTGCCGGGGGTGATCCCCTCGGGGTAGACGTCGATGTTGACGTCCCGCGTGAGGTCGAAGGCCATCTCGGCCACCACCTCGGCCTTGTTGCGGCCGACGGTCGCCAGGTCGGCCCCCATCTGCCGCTGGATGTTCGTCACGTCGAACTCGTCGGGATCGGCCAGCTTCAGGTTGCGGGCGCCCATGCGGACCAGCCGGAGCGCGACCGCCCCGCCGATGCCGCCGGTCCCGACGATGCCGATCACCGAGTCGCGCAGCTTCTCCTGACGCTTGCGCTGCTCTTCCGGGGTGTCACCGAGCCATCCCAGATTACGATCCACCCGCTCCCAATAGAGAGCCTCGTCGTACTCGCCGCGGTATGTTTTCCGATCGGCCATGACGTCCCCTCACGAGTGAGAATCCGGTTCTCGAAACCGCGCCCGATATGCCCGGATCGCGGTATATCGAAGGACGCCGCGAAGCTTAGCAAGCCGACCGTTAGGTATCGGCCTAACTATTGATGGCACAGTCCGGACAAGGCGGGCGTCAAATACGGTTCAGCCGTACCGAAAGCAGCGAATGATGAGCGCCGAAAACAACGGGGACGTCCAATGTGCCGGCCGCGTGCGAGAACGTTTCGGCCGTGACCGAATCAACCGCTCGTTATTGTGCATCGTGGATCCGCGGCGGCGCCGGCCACGCCGCCACATCGGCACGTCATCCATAATCGATTGTCAGGAGCCGACGATGACCACAGAGGCCTCGATTTTCGCCGTCGGGGACGTTTTCATCGACCGCGACGACCCGTCGACCGCGTTCCACTCCGCCAAAGAGTTCCTGCGCGGCGGCGACGTGCTATTCGGCAACTGCGAGGGCGCGTTCAGCGACGTCTGGGAGCGTGCGCCGAGCTCGGGCTCGCCGGTCGTGGCGCCGGCCGTCAACGCCCGCCCGCTGGCCGAGGCGGGGTTCGACGTGGTGTCGCTGGCGAACAACCACAGTGTGGACGGCGGGTACGGCGCGCTGCTGAACACCTGCGCAACTCTTGCGGAACTCGGCGTCTCGCCGGTCGGGGCGGGAGCCGACATCGCGGCGGCCCGCCGGCCGGTCGTGGTCAACCGCGGCGGCCTGCGCGTCGCCTTCGTCGCCTACGCCTCGGTCTTCCCCTACGGCTACGAGGCCAAGGCGGCGGTGCCCGGGCTCGCGCCGCTGCGCGCGCACACCAGGTACACGCCGTGGGAGCCGAACGAGTGGCAGCCCGGCCTGATCCCCCGCGTCACCACCGAGACCCTGGCGCAGGACCTCACGGCGTTGCGCGAGGACCTGCGGGCGGCGCGGGAGCGCGCGGACGTCGTGGTGGCCAGCTTCCACTGGGGCGACTTCACCCGGCCGTACGTGCTCACCGACCACGAACGGCGCTGCGCCCGCGTCGCGGTGGACGCCGGCGCCGACATCGTGCTCGGCCACCACCACCACATGCTGCGCGGCGTCGAGTTCTACCGCGGCAAGCCCATCTTCTACGGCCTGGGACACTACCTGTTCGACCTGCCCCGGCTGCGGGAGCGGCTGGCCAAGGACGGATACCTGAGCGCCACCGGCCCCGAGGACGAGCTCGCGCTGAGCCGCCGGTTCGGGGAGTACCGCATCCAGCCCAAGGAGGGCTACCCGCTGCTCCCCTTCCACGAGGACTCCCGGCTCACCGGCGTCGCGGTGGTCAGGGTCTCGGCGAACGACGGCCCAGTGGCGGTCGGCTTCCGCCCGGCCGTCATCGGCCCGGACAACGAGCCGGTGCACGCCTCCCCGGGCAGTGAGCAGTGGAAGAGCGTCGTGACCTACCTCGAACGATGCTGCGCCGAGGAGCGGCTCGCGACGCGGTTCGTCCCGCGCCAGGCCGGCTCCGGGCTGCCCGAGGACTGCGTGCAGATCCTGCCGGAGGACCGCGGCGAGGGCGGAGGCGCATAATCGAGTGACGGCCAGGGGTCGTGCGCTTCGCAGCGGGAACGAGGAGACATGACCAGGACGGTTGAGAACAGGATCGACGCCGGTCCCGACATCGCCGCGGTGGCCGGGCTGCTGGGAGACCGCACCCGGGCCACCATGGTCAAGGCGCTGGTGGCCGACCGCGCCATGCCGGCCAGCGAGCTGGCCGCCCTGTCGGGGGTGTCGCGCCCGACCGCGAGCGAGCACCTGGCCCGGCTGGTCGAGCACGGCATCGTCAGCGTCGAGCGCTGCGGCCGCCACGCCTACTACCGGCTGGCCGGCCCTGAGGTCGCGACCGCCCTGGAGGCGCTGGCGGTGCTGGCGCCGATCCACCCGCCGAGGTCGCTGCGCTCCTCCTTCCACCTGGACAACCTGCGGCGCGCGCGCACCTGCTACGACCACGTCGCGGGCCGGCTCGGCGTCGCCATCGCCGACGTGCTGCAGAGCCGGGGGCTGGTCAGGCGCACCGGGGACGGGCTGGAACTCGACGTCCCCGTCTGGCAGGACCTGCGCCCGCTGGACATCGACTGCCGGCCGTCGCTGAAGGGCCGCCGGCCGGCGATCAGGGCGTGCGTCGACTGGAGCGAGCGGCGCCACCATGTGGCGGGCTCCCTCGCCGGAGCCATCACCCACCGGCTGTTCGAGCTGGGCTGGATCGTCCGGCCCCGCGACGGCGAGCGCGTGGTGAAGGTCACCGACGAGGGCTTCGACGGGCTGGCGCAATCCTTCGGCCTGCCGGCGTCGGTGCTGAGGACCGACGCCGCGGACGAGGAGCGCGGCGCCGCCTCGAGCTGACGAGCACGCCCCGGCCGGCCCGCCGCGAGGGCCGGCGCCGCTCCTGACCCTCCCGGCGCGGGCCGGGAGGGCCGGCGTCGATGGGCCGGTCAGTACCCGTGCGACAGACGTACGCCGGGGCCGGTGACGCGTGGGTCGTCGATGTTGTCGACCAGGTTTCCGCTGGTGACGACGGACATGCCCTCGCCCTGGCCCTTCTTGAACAGCATGCCGGTCTCGCGCTTGACGCCCTGGCCGAGGATGGTGTTGCCGGTCACCGCGGCGTGCCCGGTGCCGTAGTTGACCTCGTCGAGCGCGAGGTAGACGTACTTGGCGTCCCGGGGCGGCGCGCCGGTGAGCCGGCGGGCGCGGGGGAAGGGCCCGATGCCGAGCTTGCGCGCCTTGCCGTAGGTGGCCAGCACGTCCGGCGGCGGCAGGAAGCGGTGGACGCGATTGCCGGTGACGGTCGTCGCGGCCTCGCCCTGCAGGTCGCAGCGGATGCCGTAGTAGGTCTGGCCGGCCGTCCCCTCGGCGCCGAAGTCCTCGATGTAGTTGTTCTGGATCGAGGTGCCGAAGCAGCGGTGGGCGTCGATCGCGTGCTTGGGGGTGGCGTAAAGATGCAGGTCGCTGAAGGTCCACCCGGCCGCGTTGTCGGACTCGATGGCGCTCGCGCCGCTGAAGCCGATCCAGGAGCGCTGGAAGGTCCAGTCGGTGACGGAGTTGCCGGGGTCCACCACCCGCAGGCCCGCGCCGCCCGACCCTTCGATGTCGGCGTCGCTGATGATGCTGTTCACCATCGTGTTCTGCAGCAGGGTTCCGTTCTTGGAGGGGTTGCTGATGCGGATGCCGTCGGAGGGCGCGCCGTAGACGTCCACGTCGTAGATCCTGGCGTTCCACGACCGCAGCATGAGACCGACGGTCCCGGTGTTGTTGTCCCGGTTCCCGTCGAGGGTGAGCCGCTCGACGCGCACGGTGTCGGAGCTGTACTCGGCGTCGTTCACCCAGGACTCCGAGGCGAGCATGGCGGGCAGGTTCGCGCCGTCGGCCTGCTTGATGACCGTGCCGGCCTTGCCGTCGCCGCGGTAGGTGCGGCGGTCCAGGAGGGTGATGGTCGCGTTGATCAGGCACGGGCCCTTGAAGACGACCTCGTCGCCGTCGTGGGAGCCGTCGATCGCGGCCTGCATGACCGCGGCGTCCTGGCCGGCCGCGGCGCAGGTCACCTCCACGCGGGCGGCGGAGGCGGGAGCGGTCGGCAGGAAGGCCGCGACACCGGTCGCGGCCAGGGCGAGGGCGGCGGCGCCCGCCAGAGAGCGGGCGCGCGGCCGGGCGCCGGGCAGGAGTCGTGAGCCGGTCAGCGACCGGAGTCGTAAGCGGGCCGCCGGGCGGTGTGGCGCGTTGGTGGAAGACACTTCCGTCCCCTTCGGAGTTCCGGTGGAGGTTCGTGGAGGCACGCGGCGCGACAATTTCCCCGTATCCCCGCATGCCGGGATCATCATGACAGCTACCGAAAACAACCGACGATCTTCACCGGCCCGGCGGCGGTGGCGCCCCGGCCCGCGTCGGCGGCGGGAAGCAGGCCCCATGAGCTGCGGAAAGTCCACCGCGTCGTATGAATGCGATATGTCGCGGCTACTGAAACTTTCAACTCTGTGGCGTAATGTTTCATTACTCGAGCCTGTCAGGTAATATCCCCTTAACATATGGGAGCGCTCCCACCCACCGGAACCCCCCACCGGAAGACGGAGAACGCAACGATGCAACGTCCTGACCTGGCGCGGCACCCTCGCTGGACGATCCGTGCCCTCGCCCTGCTGACCGTGGCCGTCCTCGCCCTGGTCCCCTGGTTCGACACCGCCTCCGCACACGGGTCGGTCATCGACCCCGCCTCCCGCAACTACGGCTGCTGGCAACGCTGGGGCAACGACTTCCAGAACCCCGCCATGGCGCAGCAGGACCCCATGTGCTGGCAGGCCTGGCAGGCCAACCCCAACGCCATGTGGAACTGGAACGGGCTCTACCGCAACGGCGCCGCCGGCAACTTCCAGGCCGTGATCCCCAACGGGCAGCTGTGCAGCGGCGGCCACACCGAAGGCGGCCGGTACAACTCGATGGACGCCGTGGGCGCGTGGAAGACCACCAACATCTCCAACACCTTCACCATCAAGCTGTACGACCAGGCGAGCCACGGCGCCGACTACTTCAAGGTCTACATCACCAAGCAGGGCTTCGACCCGAGCACGCAGCAACTCGGATGGAACAACCTGGACCTGGTGACCACCACCGGCAGGTACGGCCAGAGCCAGAACTACTCGATCAACGTCAGCACCTCCGGGCACCGCGGTCGCGCGGTCGTCTACACCATCTGGCAGGCCTCGCACATGGACCAGGCGTACTTCATCTGCAGTGACGTGAACTTCGTCTGACCCGCCGCACCGGATCCGGCAGGCCCCGACGCCCGACCGCCGGACCACCTCTCCGCCCCGACCGCTCCGCCGGACGCCGCCGCGTCCGGCGGAGCTCGCGTCCGGGGGTCGCCCGCCACCGCGTTCCGCGCGTTAGGCTGGGCCCGCACCCCCGTGCCCTGGCGCGACACCCTGCCCCCGTGAAGGCGGCCAGCGACCCTTCACCCGAAACGCATCGTGAGCGCCGCAGGCTCCGGCCGACGCCCGCGAAGCCGCGTTACACCCGGATGAAGTGCCGGCGGGTGTCTCGAGTCGCGGGCTTCGGAGAGTGGGCAGGGCGTTGGTAAAGTCACTGGGTAGCCGTTCCGCGTCCTGGAGCGCCGTCCTGCCGAGGCGGGCTCCACGGCCGCCGGGCGGCGCGTGCCCTGGGGAAGGTGGCTGATGGGGACGGACGGCGGCGAGCGCGGGCGGCGATTCACCCCCGTGACCACCTCGTCGGACGGCGCGGGACCGCCGCACACCGGCTCCGACGGCGCCGGAGCGCGGCACACCGGCCCGATCACCGGCCTGGACGGCGCGGGACCACACACGGGGCCGGACGGCGTAGGACCGCACACCGGCCTGGACGGCGCCGGACCGCACACCGGCTCGGACGGCCAAGGACCGCGTACCGGCTCGGACGGCGTGGGATCGCGTACCGGCTCGGACGCCTTGATCCAGGCCGTGCTGAACGGCGTCCCCTCCCAGACCGCCTGGTACACCCCGATCCGCGACCAGGCGGGGGCGATCGTCGACTTCGAGATCCGCGCGGCCGCCCCGCAGGCCAAGGACGTGTACGGGCGCGTCGGCAAGGAGCTCGTCGGCCTGCGCACGGTCGCCTCCTATCCGGCCGTCGCCGGCAGCCCGCTGTGGGAGGGCTACCTGCGGGCGATGGAGACCGGCGGCCCGGAGGAGATCGCCCGGTACGTGCACGTGGACACCGTCGAGGGCGTGCCGCACCGGTCCAGCTTCACGGTGAATGCGACGCGCGTCGCCGGAGGGCTGCTGGCCTCATGGGTGCGGGACGACGACGAGCAGCGGCTGTTCGCCCGCCTCGCCCACACCGAGCGCCTCGGGCACCTCGGATGGGGCTACTGGAACATGGAGACCGGCGACATCGAGTGGTCGCACCAGATGTACGCCATCCACGGCCGCGACCCGGACGACGGGCCGCTCGACCTGCGCGGCTACGCGGCCATCACGCACGCCGAGGACCAGCCGGTGCTCCACCACGCGCTGGCCACCATCACCAACGCCGCGGGCCCCCACGAGTTCGAGATCCGCGTGTACGTCGGCGACGCGCTGCGCCACCTGCGCATCGTGGGCGAGGCCGGCCGGGACGGCTCGGGGCAGGCCGTCGAGGTCCACGGCGTGGCTCAGGACGTCACCGAATGGCGGTACGCGCACGACCAGCTGGCCCAGACCCGGCGGCGGCTGGAAGAGGAACTGCGGCTCACCGCAGAGCTACAGCACATCATCATGCCGGTGCAGGAGAGCCTGATCCACCTGCCGGGACTGCGGGTCGGCGTGCGCTACGACGCCGCCCAGACGGCTCTGCTCGGCGGCGACTGGTACCAGGCGATGCCGCTGAGCGGCGACCAGGCGCTGCTGGCCGTCGGCGACGTCGCCGGGAGCGGGCTGCCGGCCGCGTCGGCGATGGCGAAGCTGCGGCACGCGATCACCGGGCTGGCGTTCGCCGACCACGACCCCGACCGCATCCTCGGGGCGCTGAACCGCCTGCTGCGCGCGGTGCGCCCTGACGTGCTGGCCACCGCCGTGGTCGGCCGGTTCGACCGGCGCGACCGCACGCTGACCTTCACCCACGCCGGCCACCCGCCGATGCTGCTGGTGCGCGGGAGCACCGTGCACCGGGTGCTGCATCCCGGAGTGCTCCTCGGGGTCTTCGACGACGCCGGTTATACTCACGCCGGCATACGACTGGAACCCGACGACCTTCTGGTGATGTACACCGACGGTCTGATCGAGAGGCCCGGTCGTGACCTCTATGAGGGGTTGGACATCTTGGCGGCGACCATCGCCGAGGTGATGCGCTCCGGGCCCCCGGACCGCCTGTCCGCCGTCATGGAGGCTCTGGTGCCCAGCAACACCAGCGACGACACCTGCATCCTCGTCGCGCACGTGACGCCGAACGTCCAGGAGAGCACCTGATGTCCGATCTGCACGTCTCCACCGATGCCGCCCAGTTCGCGGCCGAACGCCGCGGCGCCGTCGGACTGGTGACGCTCAAGGGCACCCTGGACTACACCGTCCGGCTGACCTTCGAGGACTTCCTCGACCAGGCGTTCACCCGGTGCGGGCCCGACCTGGTCATCGACCTGCTCGACCTGGACCTGCTCGACTCGCGGTCCACCGGCCTGCTCGTCAACTGCTGGAAGCGGTCGGTGGAGGCGGACGGATGGCTGGCGCTGGCCGCGGTCCAGCGCAGCGCGGCGCGCGTGCTGTGGATCACCGGCCTGGCCGCCCGCATCCCCGTCTACCCGACCGTCGAGGAGGCCCTGGCCGCCGCTCCCGCCACCGGCGGCTGACGCCGTCGCGCGGAGTTTCGCGGCCCGCGCGTCACGCCCTCGTCGTACGGGAGCCCCGTGGCCGGCGTCCGCGACAGGACTCGCTCGGCGTCCGCGGTCAGCGCCGGCGACGGGACTCGCGCTCGGCGGCGTCCAGGGCGGCGGCCTGCTCGGGGGTCGGGGCCGCGCCGCCGAGGTGGGCGGGCTGCCACCACGCGCCGGCGGCGTCCGCGACGCCGGGGTAGGCCCGCTGCACGCCGTCGAGCCGCCGCTCCATCGTGGCCCGCAGGGCGGCCGTCAACTCCTCGGTGTCCTGGCCGGGCTTGGGGTACAGCGGCTCGCCGATGTCGATGGTGACCGGGATGTGCCGCTGGGTGAGGCGCTTCGGCCGGCCCTTGGTCCACATGCGCTGCGTGCCCCACAGAGTGACCGGGATCAGCGGCACCTCGGCCTCGGCCGCCATGCGCACGGCGCCGTTCTTGATCTGCTCGACGGTGAAGGAGCGGCTGATGGTGGCCTCGGCGAAGACGCCGACGACCTCCCCCGCCCGCAGGCGCGCGACGGCCTGGCCGTAGGCCCCCGCGCCCGCCGAGCGGTCGACCGGGATGTGGCGCATCGCGCGCATCAGCGGACCGGAGACGGGATGGGCGAAGACCTCCTTCTTGGCCATGAACCGGGTGAGCCGCCCGGCGGGCAGGGCGCCGTAGCCGACGAAGAGGAAGTCGAGGTAGCTGATGTGGTTGCTCACCAGGACCGCTCCCCCGCTCGCCGGGACGTGCTCGGCCCCTCTCACGTCGATGCGCACGTCGAGCGCCTTGAACAGCCCGCGCGCGGTCGTGATCACCAGGGGGTACACGATCTCAGCCATGCCTGCACCGTAACCTACGGACGGGTAACCTGCGGTGCCGGCGGGACGGCGGCGCCCGCCCGGCGCCCGGCCGACGCCCGGCCGGCGCGGGCGCAAGCCGTCCGGGGCCGGGTCAGTGGCCGCGGAAGGCCTCCTCCAGCCACCACGAGCCACGGTCGGCGGTGATCTTGGCGTGGACGAGCAGCGGGCGGTCGCGCTGGCCGTCCAGCCAGCGCGACACCCCGGCCAGGCCTGCGGGCTCCCGCACGGTCACCGTGTCCCAGCCGTACCCGCGGGCGACGGCGGCGATGTCGCACGGCGGGAACCGCACCCGGTCCAGGGCGTGCCCCTGCGGGCCGAAGTGGTGGACCTCGGCGCCGTAGGCCTCGTCGTCGTACACCACGACCACCATGGGCAGGCCCAGCCGGACGACGGTCTCCAGCTCGGCGACGCCCATCAGCGCGCCGCCGTCGCCGAGCGCCGCGACGGGAAGCAGGTCGGGACGGGCCAGCGCGGCGCCCACCGCCGTCGCGAGGCCCAGCCCGACCGACTGGAACGCCTGGGTGAAGCAGAAGGCGTTCTCGTCGGGCACCGACAGGTACATCGACGGGTAGCCCATGAAGTTGCCGGAGTCGACGGAGACGAGCCGCCCGGCGGGCAGCAGGTCGTCAAGGGCGATCGACAGCGTGCGCGGGTCGATGCGGCCGCCGCCCGAGCCGTCGGGGTACGGGACGTCCCGCCAGGCGACCTCGCGGGCGATCCGCTCGGCCAGGGCAGGGGTGCGCCACCCCTCGCCGCCGGCCCGCGAATCCACGGCCCCGCCGCCGGACCCCGAACCCGGCGTCTCTCCGCGTGCGCGCGAGCCCGGGCCCTCACCGCGGGGGCGGGGCCCGAGGGCCTCGGCGACCGCGCGGGCGGTGGCGGCCACGTCGCCGGCGACGCCGAGGGCGACCGGGCGGTGCGCGCCGATGGCGTCGTGGTCGAGGTCGACCTGGACGACGGTCGCGGAGGGCCCGATGAGCGCGCCGTGCCGCGTGGTCCACATGTTCAGCCCGCACCCCCAGCCGACGACCACGTCGGAGTCGCGGATCAGCTCGGCGGCGAGCGGCGAGGCGAACCCGCCGCTGACGTCCAGGCTCCACGGGTTCCCGACGAACAGGCCGCGGGCCACGGCCGAGGTGGCGAGCAGCGCGCCGGTGCGTTCGGCCAGCCGTTCCAGCTCGCGCCGAGCCCGCCTCGCCCCGCGTCCGGCGACGAAGACGGGACGGCGGGCCCCGGCGAGCACCTTGGCCAGCTCGGCGGCCGCCTCGGGCGAGGGCCGCGCGCCGTGCTCGCCCGCGCCGTGCTCGCCCGCGCCGTGACGCGGGACCGTGACGCCGTTCCCGGCGGGAGTCTCCACGTCGTCCACCCGCGCGTTCTGCAGGCCGAGCGGAAGGTTCAGCAGGACGGTCGCGCGCCGGTCGGCGGCCAGGCGGAAGGCCCGCGCAGTGTCGGCGACGGCGGTGGCGGCCGACTCCACCCGCGCGGGCACGGCTCCGACGGCGGCGGCCAGGGCGCTCTGGTCGATGTGGAAGTTGGAGCGGGGTTCGAGCGCCTCGGCGGCCAGGACGAGCAGCGGGGTTCGGCTCTTGGCCGCCTCGGTGATGCCGGTCATCGCGTTGGTCAGCCCCGGCCCCTGGTGCACGCTGAGGACACCGACGGTGCCGCTCATGCGGGCGTAGGCGTCGGCCATGGTGGCCGCGCCGCCCTCGTGGCGGGCGGCGACGAACCGCACGCCGTGCTCGGCCAGCGCGTTGACCAGGTGGAAGTTGCCGCTGCCGACCAGCCCGAAGGCGGTGCGGACGCCGAGCTCCGCGAGGGCGCGGCCGACGGCGCGAGCGACGGTCATCGCTCGACGAGCGCCAGGACGCGCACGGGGCTGCCCGAGCCGCCGACGATGGGCAGCGGCGGGGCCAGGACGACCGATCCGGTGACCGGGAGCCGGTCGAGGTTGCGGAGCTGGGTCAGCCCGTACTTCCCGGCGCCGAGCATGAACGAGTGGCAGGGGAAGGCCGGTTCGAAGGAGTGCCCGGCCCCGGCGTCGGTGCCGACGGTCTCCACGCCGATGCCGCGGATCGGGGTCTCCTCGGCCAGCCAACGCGCGCACTGCGCCGAGATGCCCGGGGTGTGCGAGCCGGTCTCGTCGGCGTTGAGGAACTCCGCCTGGTCGCCCGCGCGGGAGTCCCAGCCGGTGCGGTAGAGCAGCCAGCCGCCGTCGGGCAGCGCCCCGTTGGCCTTCTCCCACTCTTTGACGTGCTCGATCTGGAGCAGGAAGTCGTGGTCGGCCGCGGCGTGGGCGGCGAAGTCCAGGACGACGGCGGGGCCGATCAGGCTCGGCGGCGGCACCTGCGCGACGTCCTCGCCCTCGCGGCCGGTGACCCAGTGGATCGGGGCGTCGAAGTGCGTGCCGACGTGCTCGCCGGTCACGATGTCGTTCCAGTACCAGGCGGGGCCGCGGTCGTCGTACCGGCTGATCTCGGTGAGCCGGAAGGGGGCGGTGTTGGCGAACGGCTCGGGCAGCATGAGGACCGGGGTGTCGGAGCTCAGTGGAGCGGTGAGGTCGACCACCTCGATGGCCCCGGTCCGGATCCCCTCGACGAGACTGCTCAACACCGACATCCTTGCCTCCCGCTCGTGACCGTAGGAACCGATACTCCTCCCTCCGGCCGCTCCGCGTCATCACCCGCGGCGCGGTCCGCGCCGGATCGCCCGGCGCTTGCCGGATGCCGCGAACGGGGAGAGATTTGCCGAAAGACCACCAACGCGAGTCGAAGGCCGGGTCATGAAGAAGCTCATCAACAGCACCGACTCCGTCGTCACCGACGCGCTCGCCGGGATGGCCGCGGCCCACCCCGACCTGCGGGTCGACCTGGCGCACAAGGTCGTGTACCGCCGGGCGGCGCCCACGCCGGGCAAGGTGGGGCTGGTCTCGGGCGGCGGCTCGGGCCACGAGCCGCTGCACGCGGGCTTCGTCGGCCACGGCATGCTGGACGCCGCGTGCCCGGGAGAGATCTTCACCTCCCCCGTCCCCGACCAGGTCATCGAGGCCTCGCACGGCGTGGACGGCGGTGCGGGGGTGCTGCACATCGTCAAGAACTACACCGGCGACGTGATGAACTTCGAGATGGCCGCCGAGGTGTGCGCGGAGGAGGGCGTCGAGGTCGGCACCGTCCTGGTCAACGACGACGTCGCCGTCAAGGACTCCCTCTACACCGCCGGGCGCCGCGGCACGGGCGCCACCGTCTTCGTCGAGAAGATGACCGGGGCGCTCGCCGAGACCGGGGCCCCGCTGGGCGAGGTGGCGAAGCTCGGCGGGCGGGTGAACGCGCGCAGCCGGTCGTTCGGCGTCGCGCTGTCGTCCTGCACCGTCCCGGCGGCGGGCGGGCCGACCTTCGACCTGGGGGACGCCGAGGTGGAGCTGGGCATCGGCATCCACGGCGAACCGGGCAGGACGCGCGCGCCCGCTGCCCCGGCGCGCGAACTCACCCGCGTCGCCATGGACGCAGTCCACGACGACCTGCCATTGTCCGGAGAGGTCCTGGTGATGGTCAACGGCATGGGCGGCACCCCGCTCGTGGAGCTGTACGTCGTGTTCGCCGAGGTCGCCGCCTACCTGCGCGAGAAGGGGGCCGTTCCGGCGCGCAGCCTGGTCGGCAACTACGTCACCAGCCTGGACATGCAGGGCTTCTCGGTCACCGTGTGCCTGCTGACCGACCAACTGACCCAGTTGTGGGACGCTCCGGTGCAGACCCCGTCCCTGCGCTGGGGCCGCTGACCCATGGACGCCCGGTTCTTCACCGCCTGGGTCGAGGAGACGGCTCGTGCCGTCGCCGCCGGCCGTGACCGCCTGACGCGGCTCGACGCCGCGATCGGCGACGCCGACCACGGGACCAACCTGGACCGCGGCTTCACCGCCGTCCGCGAGGCGCTGTCCGCCGCGTTCCCCGGCACCCCCGGAGCCGTTCTCACCCTGACCGGCACGACCCTCATCCGCAAGGTCGGCGGCGCCTCCGGCCCGCTGTACGGCACCGTCTTCCGGCGGATGGGCGCCGTCCTCACCGCCGCGCGGCGCGAAGGGCCGGGCGAGCCGGCGGGTCACGGCCCGGCGGGGTGGTCGTCACCGCCGGGCGCCGGGTACCGGCCCGAGGCACCCGAGGACCCCGAGGAGGAGGTCACGGTGACGCTCGCCGATCTCGCCGCCGCGTTCGAGGCGGGGCTGGCCGGGGTGCGCAAGCTCGGCGGCGCGCAGGAGGGCGACAAGACCATGGTCGACGCCCTGGCGCCCGCCACCCGTGCCCTCTCCGGCGCCGTGCGCGCCGGCCGCGGAGCGCGGGAGGTGTTCGACGCCGCGCTCGCCGCGGCTCGGGAGGGGGCCGTGGCGACCGTCCCCCTGATGGCGCGCAAGGGGCGGGCCAGCTACCTGGGTGAGCGGAGCATCGGCCACGAGGACCCGGGCGCCGCCTCCACGGTCCTGCTGTTCGCCGCCCTGCGCGCGGCGGCGGGCGGCTGACCGATGAGCATCCCCGAACGGCGGGTCGGCATCGTCCTGGTCTCGCACAGCGACGCCCTGGCCAGGGAGGCGGCGGCGCTTGTGCGGCAGATCGCGGGCGCGCACGCGCGCGTCGCGCCGGCCGGAGGAACCGACGAGGGCGGCTGCGGCACCAGCGCCGACAAGATCGCCGCGGCCGTCGAGGAGGTCGACCAGGGAGCCGGCGTGGTGCTGATCCCCGACCTCGGCAGCTCGGTGCTCACCGCCCGCCTGTTCGAGGAACCCGGCTCGGTGGTCATCGCGGACGTGCCGTTCGTCGAGGGGGCCATCTCCGCCGCCGTCCTGGCCGCCACCGGCGCCCCGCTCGCGGACGTCCTGGCCGCGGCACAGGAGGCGAGGACCTACCGCAAGCTCTGACCGGCGGCGGGCTCTCCCGGCCGGCCGGGGCGACAGGCGCCGGCCGGGAGACCAGGCCGCTAGGCCGCCATCGGCAGCAGGACGGCGAGCACGACCGACAGCAGGCAGAGGACCGCGGCGGGCGCGGTCTTGTCGAACTTGTCGCCCGTCCGCACGTGGACGACCACCGCGCCCGCCATGAGCAGAGCCAGGCCCACGGCGGCGGCGATGCCCAGCGGCACGACCCACAGGCCGATGACCAGACCGGCGGCGCCGGCGACCTCGGGCACTCCGATCAGGCGGTACTTGGGGTAGTCGATGCCGAGGTGCTGCGCGCTCTCCCGCATCGCCGCCGCTCCGGCCAGCTTGGCCACGCCGGAGGCGGCGAAGGTCGCCGCGAGCAGGATGGTGAGGACGATCACGGCGATGTTCATGGGAACGGCTCCAGCTCTGGGAGTTCGAAGATCGGATGAAGTGCAGGAAGAGTATCTGCTTCAGATTTGGAACCCACAAGGGGTTAGACTCCGGACATGGATGCGGACGGGGCGGACCACGTGGTCTGCGATCATCTGTTCCACGTCTTCGCGCTGCTGGGCAAGCGGTGGAACGGCCTGATCATCGGAGCGCTGCTCGGCGGTCCCGCCCGCTTCAGCGAGCTCGAACGGGGCATTTCGGGCATCGGCGGTCCCATGCTGTCGCGCCGGCTGGTCGAGCTCGCCGAGGTCGGCCTGGTCGAACGGCACGTCGAGACCGGCCCGCCGGTCGAGGTGTCCTACCAGCTCACCCCGGCGGGCGAGGGCCTGCGCCCGTCGGTGGAGGAGCTGCGCCGATGGGGAGAGAGGTTCTGCGGCTCACCGCCCCCGCCCGCCTGCTCCTGACCGTTGACGGCGGCCGGCCGGGCGCGCCGATCGCCCGGCGCCCGGAGGCGGGCGCGCCGGCCGCGCTCGCGAAACGCTTCGATACCGCGGAGCGAAACCTTTGCGACGCAGGTGGGAACGGGGAGCTAATCGGCCGCCCGGGCCGCGGCGGGCACGGGGACGACCCCGGACGGCTCCACGTGAACCGGGGCCCAAAACGCCGTGACCGTGTCGCAGGGAATGGCCGATTTCATAACTCGTTGCAAACCCTAACGGCGCCGGCGGCGCCGGCGGCCGGTGGAGGAACGCGACCGGCCCGCCCGGCATTCCCGGACGCCCGTACGCTCCGCCGGGCGCGTACCTCGCATGGGGAGGCGCACGGCGATGCCGCGACAGGCCGCGCCCGAGAACCACGGCGGCACCCCCACCAGGTCCGCGGGCATCACCGTGGCGCTCGCACCGGGTCCGCGAGGATCGCCGTGGCGCCCGCGCCGGATCCGCGGGACGAGCCGTGGCGCCCGCCGCGAACATGAATATTCATCGGGATATCACCACGGATATTCCGGCGTTGATACAAGTGTACCGTGATGGCCGTCTTGACGTATCCGGCGGGCGCATCTTAGAGTTTCGACGGGATTAGGGGCAGGGAATGGGGCTTCCTGCGCACGGGGAATCACCATACGCCGGGCGACCGGCCGCGTACTCGGCACTTCGCGCGCACTGTTCCGGTATTCAATTATTTAATTCCGGCCGTCGCACATGAGAGTGACTCATGACATACTCCGCCGCGTACTTCGCGGGCCCCCGGCCGTTGGCGGCCGGCATCCGCCGCACACCGCACCGCGCCCCGGCCGGTGAGGGGGGGCGCCGATGAACGACCCCATCGCCATCATCGGAATGGGGTTCCGGCCCCCCGGCCCGTCCGGCCCCGGCGACCTGGGAGGGCCGCTCGAAGACGCCCTGGCCACCGCCGTCGAGCCCCCCGGCCCCTCCTCCAGGAACGCGCCAATGCCCGACCGGCTGTACCTCGACACGCACGCGCCCCCCGTCGGCAGGGGCCGCACCCATCTCGGCGTGGGGGGGCCTTTCGCGCGCGCGGACAGCGTGTACGCGGAGGCGAGGAGGCGCAGGCCCGGCAGGAGGGGGCGGCTGCGGGACGCGCGGGGATGGCTCCCGGACGCGGAGGGGCTCCTGTCGCACGCCGACGGGCTCCTCCCCCACGCGCAGAGGCTCTCTCCGGACGCGGACGGCCTCCTCCCGCACGCGGAGGGGCCTGTGCCGGACATGCACGGCTTCGACGCGGTGCTCTTCGGCATGGACGCCGACCAGGCGGCGGGCCTGGACCCGCGCCAGCGCCTGCTGATGATGACCGCGTGGGAGGCGCTGGAGGACGCCGGCCTTCGCCCGAGCCGCGTCGTGGGCGGCCGCACGGCCGTCTTCATCGGAAACGCGCACATGGACGAGCCCGAACGTCCCTCCCGCCCGTCCCGTGCCCCCCTCAGGACGCTCACCCCGCGCGACCACCGCGGCACGCTCTCCCGGCGGTTGTCGGCCACCTTCGGACTGTGCGGGCCGAGCGTGACCCTGGACACCGCCTGCACGTCCTCGCTGACCGCCGTCCACCTGGCCTGCCAGAGCCTGCGCACCGGCGATACCGGCCTGGCGCTCGCGGGCGGGGTCGACCTGCGACCGCTCGCCGACGACGGCGCCTCAGGTCCCTGGGACGCGCTGACGGTCCAGGACGCCCGCCGCGGGTTCGCCCGCGTGCCGGCGCGCGGACGCCGCCAGGGGGACGGCGTCCGGGTCGTCGTGCTCAAGAGGCTCGACCGCGCCCTCGCGGACGGCGACGCGATCCGCGGCGTCATCCTCGGCACGGCGGTCTCCAGCGACGGCGCGACGGACGGGCCCGTGCTCAGGCCGGCCGCGTCCGGCATGATCGACGCGCTCCGCTGGGCGTACCAGGACGCCGGAGCCGACCCCACGGCCGTCGACCGCCGCGAACGGCCGCCGCTCGCGGGAGCGGACGGAGCCGAAGACGGCCCGGGGTACGTACGGGCGGACTCCGGCATGGCCGGGCTGATGAGCACCGTCCTGCGCCTGGAGCAGGAGCCGCGGCAGGACCTGGACCTGGAGTACGGCATGGCGCCGCCGACGCCCGCTTCCGACGGCCCAGGGACGCCCGTCCCGTGGCACCGGCCGGCCGTTCCCGCGTCGCCCGCGCCACACGACCTGCCCGAGGGGGCCGTCGCCAGGGTGAGCGGCACGGGGTTGTCGGCGGTGAACGTGCACGTCGTGCTCGGCCGGGCACCGGCCGCGCCGCCCCGCCGCTCCCCCGCGTCGCGGCGCCACCACCTGTTCACCATGTCCGCCCTCAGCCAGGAGGCGCTGGCCCGGCTGGCCCGCGCCTACCTCGACCTGCTCGAAGGCGACGACGCCCCGCCGCTGAGCGACCTGTGCTACAGCGCGGCCGTCCGCCGCGACCACCACCCGCTCCGGTTCGCCGCGGTCGTGGAGTCGGCGGGAGACCTGCGCGAGGCGCTGGCCGCCTTCCCTCAGCCGGGCCCCTCGACCGGCGCGCCGCTCGACGGCCTCGCCGCCAGGTACCTGCGCGGGGAGGAGCCCACCGACTGGGAGGGCGCCTTCGACGTCGGAGCGGTGTTCGTCCGTCTCCCCCTCTACCCGTGGCGAGCCGCCCCTCACGGGTCCGGCTGACCCGCCACCGCGGCCGGCGCACGCGATCGCGGCGCTTCCGCGATCGCGGCCAAGGGACGGACGCCCTCGCGGACAGGGGCGGACGTCTCTGTGGTCAAGGGCGGGGCATCTGTGGTCAGGGACGGACGCCCCGCGATCAGGGGCGGACGTTCCGGTCAGGGGGCGGACGTCCTCGCGGCCCTGGCGGCGAGGACGGCGGACGGCGGGACCTCGACCAGGCGGGACAGGACGAACTCCCCGAGTGCCTTGGCCTGGGCGTCGAAGCGGCTGGTCGCCGTCGCCCCCTCGCCCAGCAGGCCGTGCACCACGAAGTTCAGCGCCCGCAGGTTGGGCAGCTCGTGGCGGTCGATCGGCAGGCCGGCGGCCTCGGGGAGCAGTTCGCGCAGCCGGTCGACGGTGAGCGCGCGCCGCATCCAGGCGTAGGACTCCTCGTCGCGCGCCCACAGGCCGAGGTTGGCGTTCCCGCCCTTGTCGCCGGACCGCGCGTCGGCCACCTCGCCCAGCGGCACCCGCACCGGGGAGTCGCCCGCGTCCCCCGGCGTCACGGCCGGTCCGCTCGCGGCCGGTCGGCGCACAGCCGGGCCGGTCAGGGCGGGGCCGGTCAGGGCGGGGCCGGTCAGGGCGGGGCCGGTCAGGGCGGGGTCGGCGGTGGGGGGCCAGGGGACGGGCTCGACGGTGCCGTCGGGCAGGACGACGCGGTGGTCGACCTCGCTGATCGGGACGGTCGCCGGCCAGTACGTGCCGTAGCTGCGCGCTCCCTGGGGCGTCCCTGTGGCGTAGAACCCGGGATAGCTGCCGAGTGCGAGCCCGACGACCAGGCCGGAGAACGCCCGTCCGACGGCCTTCTCCTGCGGTCCCTTGACCGCGACGCGCAGCAGGCACGAGGCGGCGTTCTGGTCGGCGGCGTCCGGCGCGGCCGTGCCGACGCGCTGGAAGTCGGCCGAGCACCCCTCGCCCAGCCCCTCCCGCACCGCGCGCTCGGCGAGCGCGGCCTTCTCCTCGATGTGGCGGCCGGTCAGCACGAGGGTGATCTCGTTCTCGTAGCCGCCGAGCGCGGTGATCGCGACCTTGGCGAAGGGCGACGGGGGCGCGCCGCGCGTCCCGCTGATCTCGACGCGGTCCGGGCCGGCCTGCCTCAGCGTCACGGTGTCCAGGAGCGTGGTCACGTCCGGGTTCAGGTACCGGGTGTCCTGGATCTCGTAGACGAGCTGCGCGGTGACCGTGCCGACCGTCACCGCTCCCCCGGTGCCCGGGTGCTTGGTGATGACCGCGCCGCCGTCGGCCGCCACCTCGGCGATCGGGAAGCCGAGACGGGTGAGGCCGGGGAGCTCCAGGAAGGAGGAGTAGTTGCCGCCGGTGGCCTGCGCCCCGCACTCGATGACGTGCCCGGCGGCGACGGCCCCGGCGAGGCGGTCCCAGTCGTCGCGGGCCCAGCCGTGCCACCACGCCGCCGGTCCGGCGGTGAGCGCGGCGTCGCTGACCCGGCCGCAGACGACGATGTCGGCGCCCGCCGAGAGCGCGCGGGCGATGCCCCATCCGCCGAGGTAGGCGTTGGCGGTGAGCGGCGTGAGCCCCGACCCGGCGAGCGGGGTGCCGCGCTCGGCGTGCGCCAGCGGATGGCCGGCGGCCTGCAGCTCGCCGAGCCGGTCCAGCAGGTCGTCCCCGGTGACGCAGGCGACGCGCGGCGACAGACCGGCGGCGTCCGCCAGGGCGGTGAGACGGGCGGCCAGCCCGCGCGGGTTCAGCCCGCCCGCGTTCACGACCACCTTGGTCCCCCGGTCGAGGACCGCGCCGAGGACGGGGGCGAGCTGCGCAGGAAAGCTCGCCGCGTAGCCGGCCTCGGGGTCGCGGGCCCGCCCCTTGGCCAGGACGAGCATCGTCACCTCGGCCAGGTAGTCGCCGGTGACGACGTCCACCTCGCCGCCGGTCACCATCTCGGCGAAGGCCGTGTGCCTGTCCCCGTAGAACCCCGAGGCGTTGGCGATGCGGACCGGCCGGCGCGCGGCGTCCATCGCGCCCTCCTCACCTGCTCACCCGAACGATCTTCCCGCCTACTGTGCCACGCCGGCGGCGTCCGCCGTACAGATCGCCCGGAGGAAACGCGTGCGGGCCGGCCGGAGCCCGGCCGGCCCGCACGTCGCGATCAGACGAGGTCGAACCGGTCGAGGTTGGACACCTTGACCCACGCGGCGACGAAGTCCTTGACGAACTTCTCCTTCGCGTCGTCGCAGGCGTAGACCTCGGCGAGCGCGCGCAGCTCGGAGTTGGACCCGAACACCAGGTCGGCGCGGCTGCCGATCCACTTGACCTGGCCGGTGGCGTCGTCGCGGCCCTCGAAGGTGCCGGCGTCCTCGGCGGTCGCCTTCCACGTCGTGCCCAGGTCGAGCAGGTTGACGAAGAAGTCGTTGGTCAGGGTGCCGGGGGTCCGGGTGAAGACGCCGAGCGGCGACTGCTGGTAGTTCGCGCCCAGGACGCGCAGGCCGCCGACCAGGACGGTCATCTCGGGGGCGCTGAGGGTCAGCAGGTTGGCCCGGTCGAGCAGCAGGTACTCGGCCGGCAGCCGGTTGCCCTTGCCGAGGTAGTTGCGGAAGCCGTCGGCGGACGGCTCGAGCGCGGCGAACGACTCGACGTCGGTCTGCTCCTGCGAGGCGTCCACGCGGCCCGGCGTGAAGGGCACCTCGACGGCGAAGCCGGCGTCCTTGGCGGCCTTCTCGACGGCGGCGGCGCCGGCCAGCACGATGAGGTCGGCGAGCGAGATGCGCTTGCCGCCGGTCTGGGCGGCGTTGAAGGACTCCTGCACGCCCTCCAGGGTGCGCAGCACCGTCGCGAGCTGGTCGGGGTCGTTGACCTCCCAGCCGTTCTGCGGCTCGAGGCGGATGCGCGCGCCGTTGGCGCCGCCGCGCTTGTCGCTGCCGCGGAAGGAGGAGGCCGACGCCCAGGCGGTGGACACCAGCTGCGACACCGGCAGGCCGGAGTCCAGGACGCGGCTCTTGAGGTAGGCGATGTCCTCGGCGTCGACGAGCTCGTGGGTCACCGGGGGCAGCGGGTCCTGCCAGAGCAGCGTCTCCGAGGGGACCTCGGGGCCGAGGTAGCGCACGACCGGGCCCATGTCGCGGTGGGTCAGCTTGAACCACGCGCGGGCGAAGGCGTCGGCGAACTCGCCGGGGTTCTGCAGGAACCGCCGCGAGATCTGCTCGTAGATCGGGTCGACGCGCAGCGCGAGGTCGGTGGTGAGCATCGTCGGGGCGTGCGTCTTCAGCGGGTCGTGGGCGTCGGGCACGGTGCCGGCCCCGGCGCCGTCCTTCGGCTTCCACTGGTGGGCGCCGGCGGGGCTCTTGCTCAGCTCCCACTCGTAGCCGAACAGGATCTCGAAGAAGCTGTTGTCCCAGGTGATCGGGGTGTTGGTCCACGCACCCTCGAGGCCGCTGGTGATCGCGTCGCCGCCCTTGCCGGTGCCGAAGGAGTTCTTCCAGCCGAAGCCCTGGTTCTCCATGGGAGCGGCCTCGGGGTCGGGGCCGACGTGGTCGGCGGGGCCGGCGCCGTGGGTCTTGCCGAAGGTGTGGCCGCCCGCGATGAGGGCGACGGTCTCCTCGTCGTTCATCGCCATCCGGCGGAAGGTCTCACGGATGTCGCGGGCCGAGGCCAGCGGGTCGGGGTTGCCGTTCGGGCCCTCGGGGTTGACGTAGATCAGGCCCATCTGCACCGCGCCGAGCGGGCTCTCGAGCTCGCGGTCGCCGGTGTAGCGCTGGTCGTCCAGCCAGGTGGACTCGGGGCCCCAGTACACGTCCTCCTCGGGCTCCCAGACGTCCTCGCGGCCGCCGGCGTAGCCGAAGGTCGTGAAGCCCATCGACTCAAGGGCGACGTTGCCGGCCAGGATCAGCAGGTCGGCCCACGAGAGCGCCTTGCCGTACTTCTTCTTCACCGGCCACAGCAGGCGGCGGGCCTTGTCGAGGTTGCCGTTGTCAGGCCAGCTGTTGAGCGGGGCGAAGCGCTGCTGCCCGGCGCCGGCGCCGCCGCGGCCGTCGCTGATGCGGTAGGTGCCCGCGCTGTGCCACGCCATGCGCACCATGAACGGGCCGTAGTGGCCGTAGTCGGCCGGCCACCAGTCCTGCGAGGTGGTCAGCACCTGGGCGATGTCCTGCTTCACGGCCGGGAGGTCCAGGGACTTGAACGCCTCGGCGTAGTCGAACTCATCACCGAAGGGGTTGGCCACGGCGGGGTTCTTGGCGAGGATCTTCACATTCAGCCGCTCCGGCCACCACTGGCGGTTTCCGCCGCCCTGGGTCGGGTGCGGGGCGCGCTCGTGCGCGACCGGGCAGCCACCTCCGCCCTCCGCCTTGGCGTCGGTGACGATTGCATCATGGTTCTCGGACATGGAGATCCTTAGGGACTAGGCGAATATCAGGGTGCTCAGGAACTGCGGGCGGTGGAACAGTCGTGGCACAGGCCCCAGTAGGTGACCTCGGCCTCGTCTATCGAGAACGCGTGGTCGTCGGAGGCGGTCAGGCACGGCGCCTCGCCGACCGCGCAGTCGACGTCGGCGACGACGCCGCACGAGCGGCACACGACGTGGTGGTGGTTGTCACCGACGCGCGACTCGTAGCGGGCCACCGAGCCGGACGGCTGGATGCGGCGCACCAGGCCCGCGGCCGTCAGCGCGTGCAGCGAGTCGTACACGGCCTGGTGGGACACCTCGGGGAGGTCACGGCGCACGGCGCGGATGATCGAGTCGGTGTCGGCGTGCGGATGCGCGTACACCGCGCTCAGCACCGCCACCCGTGGACGGGTGACGCGCATCGCCGCGCCGCGCAGCATCCGCTGGTATTCCGAGGTCGTGGCCACCGCAAAAGACTGGCCTATTTTCTTGAATCAGTCAAGAATACGCGCCGCCGAGTCGGACGATGTTCACCCGGCGGACACGCGGAGTCCCCGGGCCGGGAAGGATGAGCGGGTCACCTGGCACGGCGGGAAGATGCGCCGGTCACCCGGCACGGCGGGGAGGGACGGCCGGTGACCGGTGCGAGCACAGGACGCCCCAGCCCCGGAATCCGGTACGTAGCATGCTGCATGTCAACATTCGGGACGGCAAGGGGTGTTCCGGTCATTCAGCGGTAGAGTCCCCCAGGAGTCGAACCACAGCGGAAAGGTCCCCCCTCGGTGCGAACGGTCGGCGGCGCGTCCAGCCTCACGGAGCAGGTGATCGCGGCCGTCCGTGAGGCGATCCACTCCGGCGAGCTCCGTCCCGGCGAGCTGTACTCGGTGTACCAGCTCGCCGCGCAGCTCAACGTCTCCCGCACGCCCGTGCGCGAGGCCATGCTGCGCCTGGCCGAGGCGGGCATGGTCCGCTTCGAGCGCAGCCGGGGCTTTCGCGTGCTGCGGCGCGACCCCAAGGAGATCGCCGAGGTGTTCCAGCTCCGGCTGCTGCTGGAGGTCCCGGCGGCGCGCGTCGCCGCCCGCCGTGCCGGTCCCGAGGTCGTCGAGGGCATGCGTGGCGAGCTGGCGCTGATGCGCGCCGCCGCCGAGCAGGACGACGAGCCGCGTTTCATGCGCCACGACCGCGCCTTCCACGACCTGCTGCTGAACGCCGGCGCCAACCGCAGGCTCGTCGGCATCGTCGGCAACCTGCGCGACGCGACGATGACGCTGGGCGCCTCCACCGTCGAGCGCTCGCGCTCGCTGGTGGACATCGCCGCCGAGCACGAGCCGATCCTGGCCGCGGTGGAGGCCGGCGACGCCGCCGCGGCGGCCGCGGCGATGCGCGCCCACGTCGCGCGCAGCGGCGAGCTGCTGCTGGCGCAGGTCGCGGCCGAGAACGGGGTCGCCGCCGACCCTGAGGACGTCGACCTGATCCGCGCCCCCGGCGTCGCCGAGGCCGAGTCCTAGCACGCCGGCCCGCGGACCGGCGGGCCGCCCTGCCGAGGTCCCGCGCCTGCCAGGCGCGCCGCCGGCGGTGCGGGGAAGGCTACCGGGACGGTTCGGCGGGGAAATCGGTGTCGCGGTACTCCCCGGCGGGGCGGTCGTCGGCGGCGGCGTGCTTGTCCCGTTCGCCGTCGCGCAGCTCCACCCGCCGGATCTTTCCCGAGATGGTCTTGGGCAGCTCGCCGAACTCCAGCCGCCGCACCCGCTTGAACGGCGCGAGGTGGGCCCGGCAGTGCGCGAAGATGGCCGCCGCGGTCGCGGCCGTCGGGTCCCACCCGGCCGCCAGGACCACGTAGGCCTTGGGCACCGCCAGCCGCACCGGGTCGGGGGACGGGACGACGGCGGCCTCGGCGACGGCCTCGTGCTCGATCAGCACGCTCTCCAGCTCGAACGGCGAGATGCGGTAGTCCGAGGCCTTGAACACATCGTCGGTGCGGCCGATGAAGGTGATGTAGCCCTCGGCGTCCCGGGCTCCGATGTCGCCGGTGTGGTAGTAACCGCCGGACATGGCCTCGGCCGTGCGCCCGTCGTCGCCGTGGTAGCCGGCGGTCAGCCCGAGCGGGCGGCGGGCCAGGTCCAGGCAGATCTCGCCCTCCTCGGCCGGCTCGCCGGTGATCGGGTCCACCAGGACCACCCGGTACCCGGGCGCGGGACGTCCCATCGCGCCCGGCTTGAGCTGCTGCCCGGGCGTGTTGGCCACCTGGACGGTGGTCTCGGTCTGCCCGTAGCCGTCGCGGATGGTCAGCCCCCAGGCGGCGCGCACCTGGTCGATCACCTCGGGGTTGAGCGGCTCGCCCGCGCTGACCGCCTCGCGCGGCGGGGTGCGCAGGCACGACAGGTCGGACTGGATGAGCATCCGCCAGACCGTGGGGGGCGCGCAGAAGGCGGTGACCCCGCAGCGGTCGATCTCGCGCAGCAGCCGTGCCGCGTCGAAGCGGGTGTAGTTGAACACGAACACGCACGCCTGCGCGTTCCAGGGCGCGAAAACGTTGCTCCAGGCGTGCTTGGCCCACCCCGGCGAGGAGATGTTCAGGTGCACGTCCCCTGGCCGCAGCCCGATCCAGTACATCGTGGACAGGTGGCCGACCGGGTAGGAGGCGTGGGTGTGCTCCACGAGCTTGGGCCGGGCCGTGGTCCCCGAGGTGAAGTACAGCAACAGCGGGTCGTCGGCCGCGGTGGGCCCGTCCGGCTCGAAGGCGGGGTCGTGGTCGTAGGCGGCGGCGTAGTCCAGCCAGCCGGGCACCGGCCCGCCGACGGCCACGCGGGTGTAGGCGCCGGGCACGCCGTCGAACTTGGCGGCGTCCGCCGCGCCCGCGACCACGTGCCGCGCGCCGCCGCGCTCGACGCGGTCGCGCAGGTCGGCGGGGCCGAGCAGCGGCGCCGTGGGGATCAGGACCGCCCCCAGCTTCATCGTCGCCAGGATCGTCTCCCACAGCTCGACCTGGTTGCCGAGCATGAGCACCAATCGGTCGCCGCGGCGCACGCCCTGGGCGCGCAGCCACCCGGCCACCTGCGAGGAGCGGCGGGACATGTCGGCGAAGGACAGCCTGCGCTCGGAGCCGTCCTCCTCGACGATCCACAGCGCGGGGTCGTCGTTGTCCCGGGCGATGACGTCGAACCAGTCGAGCGCCCAGTTGAACCGGGACGGCGCCGGCCATTCGAACTTCTCGTAGGCGGTGGCGTAGTCCTCGCGGTGGGCGAGCAGGAAGTCGCGGGCCGCGCGGAACACCTCCGTGCCGTCAGTGGTCTGCACCATGTCGTTCTCCTCCCGGCGCTGCCGTGCCTGCACGATGGTGGACCCGGACGGCCCCCTCGTGCCACCCCCGGACGGCGCCGGACGCCGCTCCCGCCCGGCCCGCGCACCGCGTGCACGGCCGTGACCTGCGCTTTCGGGCGGAGTTATCATCGAAGATGAGGAAGCGATCGAACGCCTGAACGCCTTCGGCCTCGCGGCGCCGCCCCGCTCGGGCGGCGCTTGGACCCGGCTCTGCGCATGGCCGACCGCTTCCTCCATCTCTGCCCGCCGCTCCCCGAGATGTGCGGCGCCGGCGGGGGCGGCGTCCACGGCGAGGTGACGCTCGGAGCGGGGGCGACAGCTGAGGAGAGGCGTTCAGCTCCGGTAGAGGCGCTCGGCGTACTGGGCGCCGTAGTACCGCTCCAGCTCCGCGAGACTCTCCTCGGTCGGCTGGATGGCCTTGACGATCTGCGCGTGCGGCGGCAGGACGCCCGGGTCCCAGGTGGCGGGCTTCCAGAGCGACGAGCGCATGAACGCCTTGGCGCAGTGGAAGAAGATCTGCTCGATCTCCACGACGAGGGCCAGTTGCGGCCGGTGTCCCTTGACGACCATCTGGTCGAAGAACGGGGCCTCGCGCAGCAGGCGGGCGCGGCCGTTGATGCGCAGCGTCTCGTTGCGGCCGGGCACGAGGTAGATCAGGCCGACGTGCGGGTTGGCCAGGATGTTGAGGAAGCCGTCGGCCCGGCGGTTGCCCGGGCGCTCGGGGATGGCGATCGTGGTGTCGTCCAGGACGAGCGTGAACCCGGGCGGGTCGCCCTTCGGCGAGACGTCGCAGGCGCCGTCCGCGTCCGCCGTGGCGATCAGGCAGAACGGGGAGGCCGCGAGCCACTCCCGGTCGAGCTCGTGCAGCGCCGTGCGCTCCTTGGTGACCGCCCGGGGCATCACCTCGCCGAGCAGCGCGCGCAGCTCGGCTTCGGAGGTGACCTCGGCGTATCCCTCCCGCGAGGCCCGCGTGCCGGACGCCGCGCCGGACGCGCGCCCGATGGCCTCCTCCAGACGGTCGGCCGCACAGGCGGCCCCGCTCTCCTCGACGTCCTGGACGTTCTCCGGCACGGTATCCCCTTCCGCTACCCGATCATGACCGAGGTCAGCCTATTTCATCGGTCTTATACGCTTTTGCGGGGGTCGTCACCCTTTGCATCACTTCCAGCGGAAGTAGACGAACAGGCGGCCGTGGTTCTTGGCGTCCTTGTCGATGCGGTGGTAGAGGGCCTTGACCTCCTTCTGGTCGAGGAAGCGCAGCACCTTCTTCTTGAGCTGGCCGGACCCCTTGCCGGGGATGATCTCGACCTCGGTGGCCTTCTTCTGCACCGCCTCCTGGATGATGCCGCGCAGCGCCCGGTCGATCTCGCCGCCCTTGTTGTAGATGTCATGGAGATCAAGCTTCAGCTTCACGCCCGTGATTGTACGCGGCCCGCTTTGGAACGGTCCGCTAACTGCGACGATCACAGCATTTAACCGTTCCATGTCCACATTTGGTCAGATATTGCTGCTGATCGGGGCTTACCGCGATCTAGGCGGAAAAGTGGCGCGCATCTAGACTCCGTCTGAGTTCGGCGACCCGGAGACGGCTCGCCGGCCAGTGTCGCCCGACGGGGAGGGTGGGGTCCTTTCCCGTGCGCACGGGTGACGCGACTCCTCCATGCCCGCCGGACGGCGAGTCCAGGTGGTTCACCAGGAGGTGTCGTGCCACGCAAGCCCCTTCCCACCCTCTTATCCCGGTCGCGCCGCGTCGCGGCGGCCGGAGCGAGTCTCGCGGTCATCGCGGTGATGAGCCCGGCCGTTCCGGCGTCCGCCGATCCCTCGCCGAGCACGGCGACGGGCTCGGCGAGCCCCGCGACCGGTTCGACCAGCAAGTGGAAGGCCACCGCGCTGACCCCGGCCGACCGCGTCCAGGGGGCCAGGTCCCCGAGCGGCAAGCTGGCCAGAAGTGACGCATCCCTGTTCGGGGCGACGTCGGCCAAGCCCGTCAACGTGGTCGTGAAGCTCGACTACGACTCCCTCGCCGCCTACAAGGGCGGAGTGGACGGGCTCAAGGGCACCAGCCCCTCGGTCACCGGCAAGAGCCTGGACGTCACCAGCACGGCGGCCAAGCAGTACGAGAAGCACATCGAGGGCGTCGAGAACGCCTTCCTCGGCGAGCTCGGCAGGCGCCTCCCCGGCGCCAGGGCGGGCCAGAAGCTGCGCACCGTCTACGGCGGCATCGCGCTCAGCGTCCCGGCGAACAAGGCCGCCGACCTGCTGAAGCTGCCCGGCGTGGCCGCCGTGCAGAAGGACGACCTGCAGCACCCGCTGACCGACGCCAGCTCCGACTTCATCGGCGCCCCCACGATCTACAACAAGCTCGGCGGCACCAACTCCTCCGGCAAGGGCGTCATCTTCGCCAGCCTGGACTCGGGCGTCTGGCCCGAGCACCCCTCCTTCGCCGACCCGGGCGGCCTGCCCGCTCCCCCGCCCACCAAGGACGGCACGCCGCGCGTGTGCGACTTCGGCGACAACCCGCTGACGCCCGCCGCCGACCCGTTCGTCTGCAACCACAAGCTGGTCGGCGGCCGGCCGTTCATCGACACCTACAACGCCGTCTACGGCGGCGAGGTGTACCCCGACAGCGCCCGCGACTCCAACGGGCACGGCACCCACACCGCCTCCACCTCGGCCGGCGGACCGGTGGCGGACGCCAACCCGCTCGGCATCAGCCGCGGCCCGATCCACGGCATCGCCCCCGCGGCGGCCGTGTCGGTGTACAAGGTCTGCGGCGCCGAGGGCTGTTTCTCCTCCGACTCCGCCGCCGCCGTGGGCCGCGCCATCCTCGACGGCGTCCGCGTGATCAACTTCTCGATCTCGGGCGGCGCCGACCCCTACAGCGACCCGGTCGAGCTGGCGTTCCTGGACGCGTACGCGGCCGGGGTCTTCGTCTCCGCCTCGGCCGGCAACGCAGGGCCCGGCGCCGGGACCACCGACCACGCCTCGCCGTGGGTGACGACCGTCGCCGCCTCCACGCAGACGCGCACCTTCCGCTCGACGATCACGCTCAACGGGACCGGCGGCGCCAAGGCCACCATCTCGGGCGCCTCCATCACCCAGGGTGTCACCACCGCCCGGCCCGTGGTGTCGGCCGCCGCCCCGCCGTACTCCGACCCGTTGTGCCTCACCCCGGCGCCTCCGGGCCTGTTCACCGGCAAGATCGTCGTCTGCCAGCGCGGCCCCAACCGGGTGCTCAAGGGCTTCTCCGTCCGGCAGGGCGGCGCGGCGGGCATGATCCTCTACAACGCGACGCCGCTCGACGTGATGACCGACAACCACTGGCTGCCGGCGGTCCACATCGACCAGCCCGAGAGCACGACCCTGCTGAACTTCCTGGCCGCCAACCCCGGCGCGACGGCGTCGTTCACCCAGGGCGCCAAGACCACCTGGCAGGGCGACGTCATCACGACGTTCTCCTCGCGAGGGCCGGCCGGCGACTTCCTCAAGCCGGACGTCACCGCGCCGGGCCTGCACATCCTGGCCGGGACGACCCCGACGCCGGAGTCTCCGCTGGAGGGCCCGCCCGGCAACCTCTACCAGGTGATCGCCGGCACCTCGATGTCGTCGCCGCATGTGGCCGGGGCCGGCGCGCTGCTGTTCGCGCTGCACCCGGACTGGACGCCGGGCCAGGTCAAGTCGGCGCTGGAGACCACGGCCAAGACCGCGGTCACCAAGCAGGACCGGGTCACCCCCGCCGACCCGTTCGACTACGGCGGCGGCCGCATCGACCTCACCAAGGCCGGCGACCCGGGGCTCACCCTGGACGAGACGGCGGTCAACTACGCGGCCTCGGCGGCCGACCCGCTGAACCGCATCGACCTCAACGTGCCGTCGGTGAACGCGCCGGTCATGCCCGGCATCATCACCGCCAAGCGGACGGTCACCAACGTCACCGACAAGACGCTGAACTACACCGCGACCGGCACCGCGCCCAGCGGCGCCAACGTCACGGTGCTGCCCCCGCTGTTCAGCGTCAAGCCCGGCAAGAGCGCCAAGCTGACCATCGTGGTCACCGCGCCGGACCTGCCCGAGGGGCAGTACTTCGGCCAGGTGAACCTCAAGCAGGTCGGCGGCTCGCGCGACCTGCACCTGCCCGTCGCGTTCTACCGCAAGGAGGGCGTCGTGCCGGTCGACCAGACCTGCGCGCCGGCCACCATCGCCAAGAACACCGGCGAGTCCACCTGCACGGTGACCGTGGAGAACACCACGCTGAAGGACACCGAGGTCACCGCGCTCAGCACCCTGGACGCGCGGCTGCGGCTGAACGGCGTGACCGGCGCGACCAAGGTGGGCACGCAGATCGCCACCACCAAGGCCACGCTGGCCGGGCGGCAGCCCGACCGCCCGGCCATCGCCCCCGGCGCCGGCCCGGCGGGCTACCTGCCGCTGGACGCGTTCGGCATCGCGCCGGTCCCGATCGGGGACGAGGAAGCGGTGAACTTCAACGTCCCGGCCTTCACCTACGCGGGCAAGAGCTACACCCGCCTCGGCGTGGTCTCCGACGGCTACAGCGTCGTGGGCGGCACCAACGGGTCGGCGGACGTCTCCTTCAGCCCGCAGACCCTGCCCGACCCGGCGGCGCCGAACAACGTGCTGGCGGCCTACTGGACCGACCTGGACGGCGGCGGCGCTCCCGGCGTCTACGCCGGCACGCTGACCGACGGCGTGTCCACCTGGCTCGTCATCGAGTGGCGCGTCCACCTGTACGGGACCTCGAGCCTGAAGGTCTTCCAGCAGTGGATCGGCGTCAACGGCGCCGAGGACATCACCTACGCCTACGACCCGTCCAACCTGCCCGGTGACCCCGGCGCCTCCTACGGGCTGACCGTGGGCGCCGAGAACTCCGACGGCACGGCCGGCGCCCAGATCTCCGGGCCGCCGACCGAGGACTACCGGGTCAGCAGCACCCCCGGCGCCCCCGGCGGCAAGCTGACCTACACCATGAAGGTCAAGGGCGTGAGCTCCGGCGTGGGCTCGGTCACGACCGCCACCTCCACCGACGAGGTGAAGGGCATCACCATCGAGGTGGACAAGATCACCGTGCAGTGACCCGGTCGCCTCGGTGCTCACTCAGGTGAGCACCGGGGCGATCTCCGCAGGGGCCCGGTCCCCTCCGCACGGGGCGGCGTGCGGAGGAGACCGGACGGTCGCGGGGGGCGGGCCGTTCGTCAGACGAAGTTGACGTCGCTGCAGAAGTAGTAGTTCTGGTCCGCGTGCGAGGCCTTCCAGATCGTGTAGATCACGTGCCGGCCGGTGCGGGACCCGCGCGAGATGTTGTTGATCATGTAGGTGTTGGCCTGCGCGTACCTGCCGGTCTCCCGGACCAGTTCCAGGTTGTTCCAGCCGAGCGGTGTGGTGAGGGCGTTGTAGCCCTGGCGGGTGATGTAGACCCTGATGTAGTCCGCGCCGTGGGCGGCCTGGTCCATCAGGTTGATGTTGAACGTGCTGCCCAGGTTGGTCATCTTCCACGCGCCGGGCCTGTCCATGGAGCGATAGCGGCCGTTCTCCGTCAGGCCGGCGCTGCAGAGCTGGCCGTTGGGGATGACGCCCTGGTGGTTGCCGGCCACGTTCTCGCGGTAGAGCCCGTTCCAGTTCCACATGGCGTTGACGTTGTCCTGCCACGCCTGCCAGCACATCGGGTCCTGCTGCTGCATCGAGGGGTTCTGGAAGTCGTTGCCCCAGCGCAGCCAGCAGCCGTAGTTGCGGGAGGCGGGGTTGACGACCGACCCGTGCGCCGACGCGGTCCCGGTGAACGGGACCGAGGACAGCAGGACCGCGCACATCAGGACGGCCAGCGCGCGCAGGGCGCGACGGGGTGAGCGAAGAATGCGGTGGGACATCGTGCGGTCTCCGTGTTCCGGTTGGGGGGATTCCGGGGAAGGGGAGCGCTCCCGCACCCGCGACGCTATCTGACGCCCCACCCCCACACAAACGACCCCGGCAGGTCAACCCCGGACTGACCAGCGAAGATCGCCTTATTAGTTTGGCGACCAGCCGAAAGACGCGGGCTCACGGCCATCGGACCCCCTGAAAATTTCAGCAGCCCGGCTCAGAACCGCCGGAGGTGCACGGCCTTGATGGACGCCTCCAGGATGTCCACGCCGGCGTGCAGCTCGTCCTCGCTGATCGTGAGAGGCGGGGCGATGCGGAAGATGCCGCCCATCCCCGGAAGCTGGACGATGTTCATGTGCAGCCCGCGTTCGAGACAGGCCGAGGTGACCGCCTTGCCCAGCGCGTCGGCGGGCGCCTTGCTCTTCTTGTCCTCGACGAGCTCGACCCCCTGGAGCAGGCCCCGGCCGCGGACGTCGCCGACCACCTCGAACTCCTCGCGAAGCGCCAGCAGCCGCTCGGCGAGCAGGCCGCCCAGCGTCGCGGCACGCTGCGGGAGGCTCTCGCGGTCGATGACGTCGAGGACCGTCAGGGCCACGGCGGCGGCCAGGGGGTCGGAGACGTGGGTGGTGTAGAACAGGAAGTCCCGGTCGTGGCAGACCTGCTCGATCTCGGCGGTCGTGACGACGGCCGCCACCGGCAGCCCGGCTCCCAGGGTCTTGGACAACGTCAGGATGTCGGGCGCGACCCCGTCGCGCTCGAACGCGTACATCAGCCCGGTGCGGCCGAGAGCGGTCTGCGCCTCGTCCAGGATGAGCAGCATGCCGCGTTCGTCGCACATCTCTTTGAGGCGGCGCAGATACCCGGGCGGCAGGTCGATGATGCCGCCCGAGGACAGGATGGGCTCGATGAGGCAGGCGGCGAGACTGCCGGCGGACTGCCGGTCGACCAGGGCGAAGCCGTAGTCGAGTTCGGCCTCCCAGTCGTGCGACCCGTCGGAGGACCGGAACGGCGAGCGATAGGCGTTCGGCGCGGGCAGCGCGAGGTTTCCCGGCATCGGGGGACCGTAGCCGCGCCGCCCGGCGGAGAAGGTCGCGGCGGCGGCCCCCTGCGTCATGCCGTGCCAGGAGCGGTCGAATGAGACGATCTCGAAGCGGCCGGTGGCGAGCTTGGCCATCTTGATCGCCGCCTCGTTCGCCTCGGCTCCCGTGGTGAGCAGCAGCATCTTGGCGAGCGACTCGGGCAGGGTCGCGGTGAGCCTGCGGGCCAGCTCCAGCACCGGAGCGCTGAGCATGCCGCTGAAGAGGTGGTCCAGCGAAGCGACGGCCGAGGAGACCGTGGCCACGATGTCCGGGTGGGCGTGGCCGAGGATGGCGCTCATCTGCCCGGAGGTGAAGTCGAGGATCGCCCGGCCCTGGCGATCGTAGACGTACACACCGGCGGCACGCTCGATGACCCGTGGGGTGAAGCCGCCTCCGTACCGGACCAGAAGGCGGTCCGCATCGTCCCAGAACGCCGAATCCATGCCAACCCTCTCACCGCGTCCGAAGACGACGCGGGATCTTCCCCTCCACGCCGTCCCCGATCGCGAAACTCGCAACCAGCGAACGAACACGACGCATCATCCTCTTCGGCGGCGTCGGCCGCATCAACGGCTCACCCCTTGGCGCCGGGCGGGCGTCGTCGTTCGGAGGTGACCAGGAGGAGGACGACGAGGGCGAAGGCGGTCAGGACGGTGCCGGTGCGGATGAGGTTGAACATCTCCCACCGGTCGAGGACCGCGGCGTACCCGGGCGGCGGCGAGGTGACCGCCCACTTCTCGACCAGCGGGTGGAGGGGGACGTTGCCGAACCGGGTGATCAGGAACGTGGTGAGCACCAGCGCCGCCGAGGCCGCGGCCAGCAGCCTCGGGACGCCGGCGGCCATGACGGCCAGCGCCAGCGTGCTGAGCAGCGTCAGCCCCATCAGCGCCTGCATCACCACGCCGTTGACCTGCATCAACGCCGCGTGGAAGGTCAGGCGCACCGGGACGGGCACGGCGTGGAAGGCGTAGACCACGTTCACGACGCCGTAGCCGAAGGCCCCCGCGAGCAGGCCCGTGGTGAGGGCGGTCAGCGCTTTGACGAGTCGGAAAAGCACGATTGGAAGCTCCTGCCGAGATGGTGTCGCCCGGACGGCGATCGTCGTCCGGGCGGCGATCGTCGCCCGTCCGGGGCCCGCCCGTCGTCCGGCCGCGGGAGATGCCCTGGTACGCCCCGGAGCGCACGGGCCGGCGGATGTACCACGGCGGGAGTAGGCCGGGTTACGCCCTGGCGCGGAGGAGACGGGGCGCGGCAGGCTCTACGGTGCTGGGATGGGGTTCGCGCACGAAGGCCGGGCACCGGCCGTGTCCTCCGGGCGGCCGTGGCGCCCGCTCGCGATCGACGTCCTGCTCGCCGCCGTGGTCACCCTGTTGTCGGTGGCCGACGCCGTGTCGCTCCCCCGCGCGGACCCGCTGGACTACCTGATCCTGCTGGCCGGCACCTGCTCCGTCGTGGCCTGGCGCAGGGCTCCGGCGGCCGCACTGGTCGTCGCCGCGACGTTCATGCTGGTCTACGCGCTGCGAACGCACCCGGGGCCGTCGGCGGCCTTCCCGGTGCTCATCGCGGTGTTCGCCGTGGTGCGGTCGGGCCGCCGGATCCTGCCCGCCGTCGCCGGCGCCGCGTTCCTGCTCGGCATCGTGGCCGACAACGTGCTGACCGCCCCCGTGCAGGACCGCCAGCACCTCAACCAGTCGGCGGTCCTGCTGCTCGGCTGGTTCCTCGCGGCCGGCGTCGGGGGGACGGTCACCCGCCACCGGCACGCCTACCTCGAACAGGCGCGGCAGCGGGCCGCCGAGGCCGAGCGCACCCGCGAGGAGGCCGCGCTGCGGCGTGCCGGGGAGGAGCGCCTGCGCATCGCCCGGGAGCTGCACGACTCGCTCACCCACAGCATCTCCATCATCAAGGTGCAGGCCGGTGTGGCCGTCCACCTCGCGCGCGGGCGCGGCGAGGAGGTTCCGGAGGCGCTGGTGGCCATCCAGGAGGCCAGTGGCGAGGCGATGCGCGAGCTTCGCGCCACCCTCGAGGTGCTGCGCGACTCGGCCGGGGACCCGCCCGGCACCGGGCTGGACCGGCTGGACGACCTGGTGGCCCGGGCGCGCTCGGCCGGCCTGCCGGTCACCGTGGAGATCGCCGGTGAGCCACGCGCGCTGCCCGCCGGCGTCGACCGCGCCGGCTACCGCATCGTCCAGGAGGGGCTCACCAACGTGACCCGGCACGCCGCCGGGCACACCGGCGCACGGGTCCACGTGGGCTACGGCCCGGCGGCGCTGACCGTGCGGGTCGAGGACGACGGCGTCCCGCCGGCCGGCCCGCCACCCGTGCCGGGCGTGGGGCTGACCGGCATGCGCGAACGGGTCGCCGCCCTCGGCGGCCGGCTGCACGCCGGGCCCCGCCCCGGCGGCGGCTTCGTCGTCCGCGCCGAACTCCCGTTGCAGGACCGTCCGTGAGTCCGCGCCGAATTACCGTTGCAGGACCGTCCGTGAGCGGTTCCCGCGCGGCACCTCCCGGGCCGCCGCTCCCTCCGCGGGACCGCCCGTGATCCGTGTGCTGCTCGTCGACGACCAGGCGCTCATCCGCGCGGGTTTCCGCGCGCTGCTCGCGCCCGAGAAGGACATCGAGGTGGTGGGCGAGGCGCCGGACGGCAGGCAGGGCGTGGCGCTGACCCGCGAGCTGGTCCCGGACGTCGTGCTCATCGACGTGCAGATGCCGGTGATGGACGGCATCGAGGCGACGCGGCGCATCGTGGCCGACGAGCGGCTGCCCGGCGTGCGCGTGGTGATCCTCACCAACTTCGGGCTGGACGAGTACGTGTTCGACGCGCTGCGCGCGGGGGCCACCGGGTTCCTGGTCAAGGACGCCGACCCCGCCGACCTGCTGCACGGCATCCGCGTCGCGGCGCGCGGGGACGCGCTGCTCGCCCCGTCCATCACCCGCCGCCTGATCGGCGAGTTCGTCGCCCGCCGCCCGCGCGCGGTGCCCGCCGGGCTGTCCTCGCTCACCAACCGGGAGCGCGAGGTGGTGGCGCTGGTCGCGCGGGGCATGACCAACGACGAGATAGCCGCGCACATGGTGATCAGCCCGTTGACCGCCAAGACCCATGTGAGCCGTGCCATGGTCAAGCTCCACGCCCGCGACCGCGCCCAGCTCGTCGTCTTCGCCTACCAGTCGGGCCTGGTCACCCCGGACGGCACGGCCTGAGCACAGCCGGACGGCTGGACGGCCGGCGCGTCCTCCGTCAGGAGGTGAGGGGCTTGGCGAAGCAGCGGCTGTTCTCGCTGTGGCGGTAGTGCCCGAACTTGACGCAGAGTTCGTAGCCGCTGGAGGCGTACAGCGCGATCGCCTCGGGCTGGGCGTCGCCGGTCTCGAGCACCATGCGCGTGCGCCCCGCGGCGCGGGCGTCGGCCTCCAGATGGGCCAGGATGCGGCGGGCCAGGCCCCTGCCGCGCAGCGCCTCCACCACGTACATCCGCTTGATCTCGGCGTCGCCGTCGGAGTAGTTCTCCTGGTCCGCCTCGTCCCGGGCGCGCCAGCCGCCGGTGGCGACGGGGAGGCCCTCCTCGTCGTAGGCGATGACGTACAGGCCGTTCGGGGGCTCGAACATCGAAGGGTCCAGCGGCGTCGCGTCGCCGTCGCTCTGGTAGCGGCGGCCGTACTCGGCCTGTACTTCCTTGTTCAGCCTGACCGCGTCCGGGTGGTCGAACGAGACACGGCGAATCTCCACTGAGGCGCCTTTCTGGGGGACGAAACGCTCGTGGCAAAAATACCGGCCGGTCGGCGGCGGCCCTGCGCCGGGGCGCATGCGGACGGGGACCAGGCGGCCTCGGCGATGAGCGGACCGCCGAGACGGATGAGCGGACCGCCGAGACGGAGGGCGGGAGCGGCGATCCGAAAGCTTTCGGGTCTTTCACCGCTGTTTCAGCAGGACAGGTGCTCCTTAAGCGGTTAATCGGGGCGAAACGTTCCTGATGTTTGTTGACACGTTTCAAGGGTCTTCTCACAATGAGTCCACATCTCGGCCCCATCCCGTACCAGCCGGGCGAGCGACGGTGAAACCGCAGCTCACCCGCGCTTTCGCGCGCCCGCGCGCACCCCCGGCACGTCCTTGGCTTGATCTAGGAAGGGATCAAGTACGTGAAACGATTCCTCAGGGCCCTGCTGGCCCTCGCGATCGTCCCCGCCATCGCGGCGACCTCGATCGTGCTCACCAGGCCGGCCTCGGCGGCCTCGCTCACCCGGGTGACGAGCTTCGGGAACAATCCCACCAACCTGAACATGTACATCTACGTGCCGGACAACGTGGCACCCCGGCCGGCGCTGCTGGTCGCGATCCACTACTGCACCGGCTCGGCGTCGGCCGTCTTCAACGGCTACGCCCGCGACTACGTCACCGCGGCCGACCGATACGGGTACGTCATCGTGTTCCCCGAGGCCACCCGCAGCGGGCAGTGCTTCGATGTCTACTCCCCGCAGGCGCTCAGGCGCGGCGGCGGCAGCGACCCCGTCGGCATCATGTCGATGGTCGACTACGCCAAGCAGCGCTACAACGTCGACCCGGGCCGCGTCTTCGTCACCGGCTTCTCCTCCGGCGCGATGATGACCAACGTCATGGCCGCCGAGTACCCCGACGTCTTCGCCGCCGGCTCGGCCTTCATGGGCGTGCCCGCCGGGTGCTTCGGCACCACCGACGGGTCCACCTGGAACAGCCAGTGCGCCAACGGCCAGATCACCAAGACGGCCCAGCAGTGGGGTGACCAGGCCCGCGCGATGTACTCCGGCTACAGCGGCTCCTACCCGCGCATGCAGTTGTGGCACGGCACCGCCGACGACACGCTGCGCTACCCGAACTTCGGCGAAGAGATCAAGCAGTGGACCAACCTCAACGGCGTCAGCCAGACGCCGGTGTCCACCACCACTCCGCAGTCGGGCTGGACGCGCACCCGCTACGGGGCCAACCTCACACAGGCCCCCGTCGAGGGCATCAGCGTCCAGGGCGTCGGCCACTCGCTGCCGCAGAGCGGCATGGTGCAGTACGCCATCGACTTCCTCGGCCTCAACGCCGCCGCACCCACGCCCACACCCACCCCCACTCCGACGCCCACCCCGACTCCGACGCCCACCCCGACTCCGACGCCGACCCCCACTCCCACTCCCACCCCGACTCCCACGCCGGGCGAGCCCGGCACCACCCTCGGCGCCGCGGCGGCCAGGACCGGCCGGTACTTCGGCACGGCCATCAGCGCGAGCAAGCTGGGCGACTCGCAGTACACCACGATCGCCGGCCGCGAGTTCAGCATGGTGACGCCCGAGAACGAGATGAAGATCGACGCCACCGAACCGAACCAGGGGCAGTTCAACTTCACCAACGCCGACCGGGTCTACAACTGGGCTGTGCAGAACGGCAAGCGGGTGCGCGGCCACACCTTGGCCTGGCACAACCAGCAGCCCGGCTGGATGCAGTCGCTGTCGGGCAGCGCGCTGCGTCAGGCCATGATCAACCACATCAACGGCGTGATGGCCCACTACAAGGGCAAGCTCTACGCGTGGGACGTGGTCAACGAGGCCTTCGACGACAGCAGCGGCGGCCGGCGGGACTCCAACCTGCAGCGCACCGGCAACGACTGGATCGAGGTCGCCTTCCGCACCGCGCGCGCGGCCGACCCGGACGTGAAGCTCTGCTACAACGACTACAACATCGACAACTGGACCTGGGCCAAGACCCAAGGCGTCTACAACATGGTCAAGGACTTCAAGTCCCGCGGCGTGCCGATCGACTGCGTCGGGCTGCAGTCGCACTTCAACAGCGGCAGTCCCTACAACTCCAACTACCGCACCACCATCTCCAGCTTCGCCGCCCTCGGCGTGGACGTGCAGATCACCGAGCTGGACGTCCAAGGCGCCTCGGCGACCACCTACGCCGCCATCGTCAACGACTGCCTGGCGGTGTCGCGCTGCGCCGGCATCACGACCTGGGGCGTGCGTGACAGCGACTCCTGGCGCTCGGGCGACACCCCCCTGCTGTTCGACGGCAACGGCAACAAGAAGGCCGCCTACACCTCTGTCCTCAACGCGCTGAACGCCGCGGGCGGCCCCGGACCCGACCCGACGCCCACCCCGACTCCCACGGTGACCCCCACCCCGACTCCCACGCCCACCCCGACGCCCACGCCGGGCACCGGGGCGTGCTCGGCGACGATCAGCACGGTCAACAGCTGGCCGGGCGGGTTCCAGTCGACGGTGACGGTCACCGCGGGCTCCTCGGCGGTCAACGGGTGGACCGTGCAGTGGACCTGGCCGGGCGGGCAGACCATCAGCAGCCTGTGGAACGGCACGCAGACCGTGTCCGGGTCCAGCGTGACCGTGCGCAACGCCTCCTACAACGGCTCCATCGGGGCCAACGGGTCCACGACCTTCGGCTTCACCGCCAACGGCACCGCGGCCACCCCCACCGCCACCTGCTCCAGCCCCTGACCCATCGACCAGGCGAGTCCGGCCGGCGTCCACGCCGGCCGGACGGCCGTTCCCCCACACGACCGCTTCCACCACGGTGGCACCGCGGTTCCCGACCCCGGCACGACCTCTCCACCAACTCTGCACAGCCGTTCACGTCGTTCCCGGCGCGACCGCGACCATGGCGGGCGGGTCACAGTCGCGTCCGGGCCTCCTCGATCTGCCGCAGGATGGCCTCGGCGCCGGCGGCCTCGGCGATCGCCGTGGCCTCGTCGAGGAGCGCGAGCGCGTCCTGGCCGCGTTCCTGCCCGGCGGCGACGTAGGCCAGCCCGACCAGGTTGGCGGCCACGCCGGGCAGGAAACCCGCCTCCCTGCGCAGCCGGGTGGACTCCTCCAGCCGCTCGCGCGCCACCTCCAGGTGGCCGGCCATGTGCTCGACGAAGCCGAGGTGACGCAGCGCGTACGACATCGTCAGCGCGTCACCGGCCTCGGCCGCGAGCGCGCGAGACCGCTCGAACCAGACCACGGCGGCCTCGAGATCGTCCAGGACGACCTGGTGGCAGGCGCCGACCCAGAACAGCGCCTCCGCCTCGCCCCGCTCGTCCCCGAGCCCGTGGTACAGCTCCACGGCCCGCTCGAACAGCGCCATCTCCTCGGCGCCGGTCACGGCCGCGGCGTCCGTCCCCTCGCCCCGCCGGTCGACGAACCGGGCGTGGAGCACCTTTCCCCGGGCCAGCGCCAGGTCGGCCTCCATCGCGTCCAGCAGGCGCTCGACGCCGGCCAGCGCGCCCGCGTCCCCGCCGAAGACGGCCCTGTCGTACAGCGTCCGCGCCCGCTCCACTCGATCTTCCGCGTTCATAGGTAGCCAAGTCTCGGCCTCCTCCGCCACACGCGCAACATCACCCGTCCGCGACGCCTCCTCAGCCGCCACGGCGACGCCGCCGGGCAGGTCCTCACACGGCCGAGCGCGCGACCGGGCGGGCGCCTCAGGCGTGGCCGAGCCGGTGGACGGCGTACGCCTGGACGGCGCGCGCCAGCCAGGACGGCAGCTCCGGGTCCTCGGCCGCGACGATGGCGCGCTGTTCGGGATTGTCCTGGATGAGCTCGCCCAGGGCGTGGTAGGCGGCGGCGTCCGCCGGCCACAGGGCGCGCACCGCCGCGTAATGCCCGGCCACCAGGTCCAGTGCCTCCGGCGCGTCGGGGGCCACGCCGCGCCGGCGCGCCACGGACAGGCGGGCCAGCAGGCGTCGTCCCTCGTCGGCGGCGCGCTCGTACTCCCGCCTGGTCCACTCGCTCGTGGAGCGCTCGGCGACGGCGACCTGCGCCTCGGCCTTCGCGCCGTACCGGGCACGCAGGTCCTCGCGCAGGCGGTGCCTGCCCTCGGCCAGGCCGGTGAAGAAGTCCTCGTCGCTGATCGGCCGCTCCCCCGACAGGCCGGCGATCGTGCGGTCGACGGTGTCCAGGATCCGGTCCAGGCGGTCGCGCTCGGCCGCCAGCCGCTCGCGGTGCCCGCGCAGCGCCACCAGCTCGTCGGTCTCGCCGTCCAGGGTCGCGGCGATGAGGTCCAGCGGCATGCCCAGCTCCCGCAGCAGCATGATGCGCTGCAGGCGCAGCAGCTCCGGGCGCCCGTACCAGCGGTACCCGTTCGCCGAGACGCGGGCCGGCCGCAGGACGCCGATCTCGTCGTAATGGCGCAGCGCCCGGGAGGAGATGCCCGCCATCTTGGCGACCTGGCTGATCGAGTGCTCCATGCCGCGAAGGTTAGCCACCCGCCCCTGGCACCGGCGCCCGGTACCGGCGCCGTCGCCCACCGGGGCTCATGCCACCTCACCCATGGCCGGCGCCTGACCCGGCGAGCGATCGGGACGGCGCGCTGTTCATGGGTTGACCTTCTCGTTACGTCAACTTCTACCGTCGTCCGCATGAGCGCGCACCGGCCCTTCACCATCACCGGCGTCCGGATCTTCGACGGAGCCGGCGTCATCGGGGCGACCCATCTGCGGGTCGTGGACGGGCGCGTCGACGCGGCCGGCGACGCCGCGATCGCCCGGTCCGGCGACGCCCTGGTCCCCGGGAACGGCGGGACGCTCCTGCCGGGGCTGATCGACGCCCACGTCCACCTGCTGCCCGGATGCACTCAGCTCGCGGCGGCCTTCGGCGTCACGACCGTGATCGACCAGTTCAGCAAGCCCGAGGTCATCTCCCCCGAGCTGGCGGCGGTCGCGGCGTCGGAGAGGGGCATCGGCCCGGTTCGCGCCGGCCTGCGCACCTCGGGCATCGGGGCGACCGCACCGGGCGGGCACCCGACGCTCGCCTACGCCCCCATCCCCTACGTGACCGGGCCAGCCGACGCCGAGCCGTTCGTCGAGGCCCGGCTGGCCGAGGGCGCCACCCACCTCAAGGTCATCCACGACGACGGCTCCGGCGCCATGCTCGACATCCCCTCGCTGGACCCCGCGACCATCGAAGCGCTCGTCGGCGCGGCCCACCGACGCGGCCTGCCGGTGGTGGCGCACGTCTCGACGGCGGCGGGGGCGGTCACGGTCGCCCGGTGCGGGGTCGACGTGCTGGCGCACGTGCCCTTCGACCGCATGTCCGACCGCGAGATCGGTGAGGTGGCCCGCACCGGCGTGGCCGTGATCACGACGCTGTCGGTGATCGACGGCTTCCCGGGCCCGGACGGCGTCATGCCGCTGCTGGCCGAGCCCGCGCTCGCCGCCCGCCTGACGCCGCGGTGGCGCAAGGTGCTCACGGCCCAGTCGAGACGGTGGATGCCTCCGCACCCGCCGGACGGCGCCGCGGCGCGGTACAACGCGGTCGCCCTGCTGGAGTCGGGGGTGCGGCTGCTCGCCGGCACCGACACGCCCAACCCCGGGCTGGTGTTCGGCGCGAGCCTGCACCGCGAACTGCGGCATCTGGCCCGGGCAGGACTGCGCCCCGCCGAGGCGCTGGCCGCCGCCACCTCCGTCCCCGCCGAGGTCTTCGGCCTCGCGGACCGGGGCAGGCTGCTCCCGGGCCGCCGGGCGGACCTCGTCCTGGCCGACGGCGACCCGACGACGGACCTCGCCGCGACCGGGTCGCTCCGTCAGGTGTGGGTGGCGGGACGGCCCGCCGACCCCGGCGCCTACGCCGGGAGCACCGTCGAACGCGAGGGCGTCGCCTGGCTCAGGGACTCCAACGAACGGATCATGGAGGCGATCCGTCGGACGTGGCCGGACGTCCCGGCGCCGGAGGAGGTGCGCCGCGACGACGGCGAGGTGCTGGGACGGCTGGTCCCGACCGCGGGCGGCTGGCAGGCCACCACCGTGTTCGGCGCGCCGCTCGGAGAGGTCACCGACCGGGATGGGGCGCTGGAGACCCTGCACGAGACGGGGCTGGCCTGCCTGGCCGAGCCGTGGTGGGTCCAGACGCTGGACGGCGCCGGCCCGCGCGAAGCCCTGCTGGTCGAGGTCCGCCCCGACCGCGTCCGCCTCCGCTGGATCGACCCCCTGCTCGACCAGCCTCCTTCCGGCCGGTGGTACGACCTGGCCGACATCGACCTGTCCCGGCACCTCCCGGTCACCTCATCCCTCCTGGAGGAGGTCGGCGATGGCGGCGATGCCGGCTTCGATGGCGGGTTTCGGGGTGTCGCCGAAGCCGAGGACGAGGCGCGGGGCGGCCGGGGGCGCGGCGCGGTGCATCCGGGCCATGCCGTAGAGGCCGACGCCGCGCCGCCCGGCCTGCCTGACCAGCTCGTCTTCGTCGGCGCCCGCGGGCAGGTGGAGAACGGCATGGAAGCCCGCGGCGAGGCCGGTGACGCGCAGCGCGGGGGCGTGGGCGGCGAGGGCGGCCAGCAGGGTCTCCCTGCGGGCGGCGTACTCGGCGCGGGCGCGGCGCAGGTGCCGGTCGTAGCGGCCCGACTCGATGAGGGTCAGGAGCGCGAGCTGGTCGAGGGAGGGGCTGCCACGGTCGGCGATGAGCTTGCCACGCGCCAGCGGGCCGAGCAGCCGTTCGGGGGCGATCAGCCAGCCGAGGCGCAGCGCGGGCGCGAGTGACTTGCTGACCGTCCCGAGCGAGACGACGCGGTCGGGCGCGAGCCCCTGGAGCGAGCCCACCGGATCGCGGTCGTACCGGAACTCGGCGTCGTAGTCGTCCTCGACGATCACGCCGTCGCGGCGCCGCGCCCACGCGATCAGCTCCTGCCGGCGATGCCCGGCGAGCACCACGCCGGTCGGCCACTGGTGGGCCGGGGTCACCAGCACGGCCCGGGCCGGGGTGCGATCAAGCGCGGCGACGTCGAGCCCGTCCGCGTCGACCGGGACGGGCACCGCGGCCATCCCGGCGGCGACCGCCTGTTCGGTCGTCGAGACGCCGGCCCCCGGGTCCTCGAAGGCCAGCGTGTCCACGCCGTCGCCGGCGAGCACGCGCAGGACGAGCCCGAGCGCCTGCGCCATGCCGGTGCAGACGACGACCTGGTCGGCGGTCGCCGCCACCGCCCGCACCCGCCGCAGGTAGGCGGCCAGCACCTCGCGCAGCCGCGGCTCGCCGATCGGGTCGCCGTAGTCGAATGCGGAGTTCGGGGCCGTGCGGCAGACCTCCCGGACGGCCCACGCCCAGTCCTCGCGAGGCGCGAGGCGAAGGTCGGGGACGCCGTGCCGGAAGTCGGCGACCGCGTGACGGGGCCGGGCCGGCCGGCTCGCCGGCGACGGCGCTTCCGGGCGGACGACCGCGCCCGCCGCCACGCGCGTGGCCGACCCGGGCCGGCTGGTCAGGTAGCCCTCGGCCTGCAACTGCGCGTAGCAGTCCTGGACCAGGCCGCGCGACAGCCCCAGGGCGCGGGCGAGCTCGCGCGAGGACGGCAGCCGCTCACCGCCGGCCAGTCGACCGCTGCGGACCGCGTCGCGCATCTGGTCTTCGAGCTGCGAGCGGAGCCCGGCGCCGCTGTGCCGGTCGATCGTGACGAGTAGTTCAGGACCCGAACCGGCCCACTCCACGGGCATGGAACTGGACCTTATCACTGGCCCAGTTCCCCCATAGCGTTCTCGGCATGACCACTGATCTTCACCCCCGCCCCCGCACCCGGCCGGCCCGCACCGGGCTGGTGTCCCGGGCGCTCCTGCTGCGTTTCGTGTCCATCGTCGGCGCGTCCATCGGCTTCTACCTGCCCCTCTCCGTCGTGCCGCTGTACGCCAAGCAGGCCGGTTCGGACAGCGCCGCGGGCCTGGCGACCGTCGCGCTGTTACTGGCCACCGTGGCCTGCGAGCTGGTGACCCCGCGGCTGATCGCCCGGCTCGGCTACCGGTGGGCGCTGGCCCTCGGGCTGGTCCTGCTCGGCACGCCGACCCTCGTCCTCACCATGAGCGACGACATCTGGGTGATCATCCTGGTCAGCGTGGTGCGCGGCGCCGGTTTCGCGATCACCGTCGTGGCCGGCGGCGCCGTCACCGCCCTGCTGATCCCGAAGGACCGGCGCGGTGAGGGCCTCGCGCTCGTCGGGGTCGTCAGCGGGGTGCCCACCCTGCTCGCGTTGCCCGCCGGTGTGTGGGTGGCGGCTCACTGGGGCTACACCCCCGTGTTCGTGATGACCACGGTGGCAACTCTGCTGGCCCTGCTGCCGCTGCCCGCGCTGCCGAGGCGCGCCGATACGGCGCAGGCGGGCGATCACCACGGCGTGGTCGCCGGCCTGCGCGACCCCGCCCTGACGCGGCCCGCGACCATCTTCGCCGCGACCACCGCGGCGGTCGGGGTGCTGGTCACCTTCCTGCCGCTCGCCACCTCCGGGCAGCCGGCCTGGGTCGCCGCGAGCGCGTTGCTCGCCCAGCCCGCGGCGGCCACCCTGGCCCGCTTGTTCGTCGGACGGCTCGGCGACCGGCACGGCCCGGCCCGCCTGCTGGTGCCCGGGCTGGTGCTGTCCGCCGCCGGCATGGCCGCGCTCGCCGCCACCGGCACGCCGTCGGCGGTGATCGGCGGGGCGCTGGTGTTCGGCGTCGGATTCGGCGCCCTGCAGAACGCGACGCTGACGCTGATGTACGCCCGCGTGCCGTCCGGTGGCGAGAGCGCCGTGAGCGCGATCTGGAACGCCGCCTACGACCTCGGCATGGCCGCCGGCGCCCTCGGCGCCGGCCTGGTCATCGCCTCGATCGGCTACCCCCTGACCTTCGCCCTCACCGCCGCCGCGATCCTCCCCGCCCTCGGCCTCGCCCACCGCGACCGCCGCCCATGAACCGGGCCTTCAGACGCTCGCGCACTGCCGGCGAGGATCGCGTGGGACGCCGCCACTTCGGATGATGTTCTACTGCTCGTCGAGAAAGACTTCTTCGATCGTCAGGTCGAACACCTTGGCGAGGCGGAAGGCGACGGGAAGGCTCGGGTCGAACTTGCCTTTTTCGATCGCGATGATCGTCTGCCTCGACACGCTGATCCGCTGAGCCAGATCAGCCTGTGTCAGGCCGCGTTCGGCCCGCAGTTCCGTGATGCGGTTCTTCATCGGTATCTGATCATGCCGGCGGCGAAGGCGATCACGAAGACGACTCCCAGGAGCGCGGGCAGGACCGCGGTGTTGACGTCGTAGGTGATGAGGCCGGCGGTGTCCGCGACGACATAGGCGAATCCACCGACCCACCCTGCTCCGAGGGAGATGGCCAGGGCCTCCTGCATGACCTTGCGCTGCAACTCGTCGACTCTCCGGAGAAAGCGGGTGAAGGCGACGATCCATCCGATGCCGACGGCCAGGTTGACGGCGACCGCACCCCAGCTCGCCACCGGTCGCCGAGGGTCCCACAAGAGGTCGGGACCGAACTTGGCCAAGGCGAGGGTCACCGTCCAGGCGAGCGTCCAGAGTACGAGCCGGATGGTCGCCTTGGTCGACTCACGGTAGTCCCCGGTCGTGGTGTGTGCTTGCACGGGTCGCCTCCTGCGGCGAGAGGTCAAGGACACTTGACACGGTAGGAGGGGGGCCGCCGTGATGTCAAGTGTGCTTTACGTCGGCCGGAGCGACCCCTGGTCCGGGCACCACGGGACGATCCTTAGTTCCGTCCGACAACGTGCGGCCCGGGCGACGCCGCTTTCCGGTCATCGCGTCAACCAGAAGCCGACGTAATCGATCTGCGGTAGCCCTGCGGCCGGGCAGCATGATGCCACCTACGGCATGCTCCAAGTCATCGTCACGCTCACCAGAACGGGTCGTAAGCACAAGCGGGTGGCAAGATCGTTCGCCGTTCAGAGCGGACCAGCTGATGGGTGACCCTCAGCGGCCGGTCCCAGCCCGAGGGCGGCAGTGCCGCGGCCCCGTGTTTCGGTGCGCACCACGATAGTGTCGCCCCGGCGGGCGAAGGCCGGTAGCGCGCACCCGACTTCCATCCCACCGCAGGGACGATCACTGCCGTTGCCCACGTCTTCGACCTGCATGTGGACCGTCCGGGTGCCACGGCGATACACATCCTCATCCGCCGCCCGGCATGTCACTGATGTCACCACCCTCGAGCATGCTTCACAGATGCCGCACGGGCGATCCGACACAACTTCACCGTAGGTGACGATATCTTTACGCAGTGCTTGCCGCCTATATCGACGAGAGCCTCCGTCGCCGCCCCCAGGACGACAGCGTCTACGCCATGGCCGGCGTGATCATAGATGCCATCGACCACGAGGACGCCCGGGCAGTCCTTGAGTCCCTTCGCACCGGCAAGAGCCCTCGCCTGCATTGGCGAGAGGAACCCTCCGCGCGCCATCCCGTAATCGCCGACGCGATCCGCTGTCTGCCACTGAGAAGCCTTGTGACCGTCCACATGTTCAGCAAAGGCATCCCGTACGAAAGAGCCCGGCGGCTCTGCCTGGAAAGGCTGTTGCACGAACTCGATCAAGCCGGAGTCACGCTGGCCACGATCGAGAGCCGATCAGCCCGCATGGACCACCTAGATCTCCTGCTCATTATGGGCATCCGTAAGAGCAGACTTCTTTCTGATGGCATCAGGGTCGTGTGGCGACAGGCTGGAGAGGAGCCACTGCTGTGGGCGGCCGACGTCGTGGCAGGAGCCACGACATGATGGCTGGACGGTAAGCCCGATGGTTTCGGCGCGCTGTCCGGCCAGATCACCCTGATCTGCCTCAACTGAGGCGAGACAGCGCGAAGGCCGGGCACCCGATTCCATCGGTGGTCCCGGCCTCACTTCCAACACCCACCAGGGGTGCGGCACTTCTCATGATGCCTCACCCGGGGCGATCAGACAACCACATTGAGCAATCTACCGACGCAGCGTCATACGCTCTCCAAGCGCAGCTGCTGCCCAGCGCCAGGGCTACCACCCCCCTTTGGACGGAAGCACGGCTGGGTCTCCAGCGTCACATGGTGATGATCTGCCATTCCTGGTTGGCGCCGCTGTTACCGCTCCATTGGATGACTCGGGCGCCGTCGGCCGTGGAGCCTCCTTCGACGTCCGCGTAGAGGCCGTTGCCGACGTTGACGAGCTGGTAGTAGCCGCTTGTCGCCGCGGGGACGAGTTTCCACCGCTGGTTGGCGCCGTTGTTGCCGGTCGTCTGGACGAGGGCGGCGCCCTGGGTGGCGTTCGGGCTGGTGAGCACCTTGCCGCTGCCTGCACCGGCCAGCCGGACCGAGCCGTCGGAGTTCTGCGTCATCTGCCACTGCTGGTTGGCCCCGCCGGTCCAGGGCCACTGGACGATGGCGGCGCCGTCGGCGGTGGAGCCGCCGTAGACGTCCAGCACCTTTCCGCTCTTGCGGTTGACCAGGCGGACGACGCCGGTGGACGGGCCGCCGCCACCGCCCAGCCCGACGGTGATCTGGGTCGTGGCGCCCGCGGTGAGCGACACCTGCCGGGCGTGGTCGCCCAGAGGTGAGGCGGCGACGCCCGCGCCGGTGGTGATGGAGGTGATCCCGCGCCGGCAGATGAGCGTCACGGTCTGGGTGATGTCGGAGACGACGGTGGCGGTGACGGTCCGGGCGGTGATGTCCCAGGTGAGCGAGTCGATCCGGAGACGGTTGCGGCCGCGCACGCCGGTGATCGTGCCCTTGGCGAACTGGTCGGGCAGCGCGGGCAGCACCTCCAGGATGCCGGGCCTGGTGTAGATCAATGCCTCGGCGAGGATCGCGGGCAGGGAGTTGGCGGCGTCGGCGTTGTAGATCGCCAGGTTCGGGTTGTGCGAGGTCATCAACGACCGGAAGACCATGTTGTTGCCCAGGATCTTGCGCAGGTTGCCGTACACGCCGGCGCCGTCCTTCAGCCGGGCCCGGGCGAGGCTGCGGTGGATGGCGCCGTGGGCCTCTCCCGACTCGTCCCCGCGCAGGTCCAGGGCGCGGCTCGCGTAGCGGATGAGGTCGGGCTTGTCCTCGGGGTTGATCTCGTGCAGCGGCCAGACCGGGTACATGTGCTGGACGTGACGGTGGTTGTACCGGTCGGTCAGGCTGGGCCACGACCATTCCGCGAGCGCTCCGTCGCCGTTGATCCGATAGTCGGGCATCTTGGCCAGCAAGGCGGTCCAGCGTTGCACGCCTTGGCCCGCGCCCTGCTCGGTTCCGAGGAAGCCGGCCGCCTCGATGGCGGCCCGCAGCGCGTGCTTGCCCGCGGCGATCTCGCCGGTCGCGTTGATCGACAACTGCCTGCCGGTGTTGCCGGGGCTGTTCTCCATGGAGAAGCACGGCACGAAGATGACCTTGCCGTCCGCGTCGGTGCGGGTGAGGAAGTCCTCGTAGAACGCCGCGAGCTCGATCAGGACCGGGGCGAGCTTGGTGCGGTAGAAGGTGGCATCGCCGGTGACCTCGTAGTACTCCAGCAGCGGATAGAGCAGCCAGTCGGCGCCGCCGATCCAGGTGTGGCCGGGGAACCCGCCGTCGAAGTGCAGCATCTTGCCGTACTCGCCGTCGGTCCGGGAGGGAGCGAGCAGGCCGCGGATGCCGTAGAGATTCTTGGCGTTGGTGCGCCAGTCGTTGATCTGGCCGAGGATCAGGGTGAAGTAGCCGTCCATGACCTCGGTGAGGGACAGGATGTTGCCGCCGGCGACCTGGAAGTTGACATTGGCGTCGGTGGTGAAGTCGCCGGCCCACGCCGCGTCCCACGCGCCCGTCCACAGGCCGGTCAGCCGCGGTGGCAGGACGCCGCTGGAGGACAGGAACAGGTAACGGCCGGAGTCGTACATCCGCTCCAGCAACGCGAGGTCGATGACGTTGCGGTTGGCGTTCTGCCGCGCGATCAGCTCACCGGTCGACAGTTGCCGGTCGGCGGCGCTGACGTTCAGGTCGAGGCGTGAACGGTCGTACAGCGGGGTGTGCAGGGCGGTGTGCCGCGTGAGCAGCGCCGCGTAGTCGGTGCTCAGCGCGGCCAGTGCCGCGTGCAGCGGTTTGGCGTCCCACGCGGTGGACGACTCGTAGCGGTCCAGCTTGGTCAGCAGCACGAGTCTGGTCGCCGCGGCCACGACGATGGACGTCCCGCTCACCCGTACCGAACCGCCGGACACGACCACCCGGGTGACGCCCTCATAGCCGAACGCCCCCTGGCCGGAGGGGTATCTGCCCCTCAGGTTCAGGTAGCCGTCACCGTTGTCGACCGTGGCCAGGGTGGTGAAGCCGACGGACCCCGGCACGCCGCTCAGGCTCGTGTTGACGCTGAGCGTGGTGTCGATCGTCCGGCCCGGCGCGGGGGTGAGTTCGTGGACGATCACCCGGTCGGCTCGGGAGACGAAGGCCCGGCGCGTCCACGCGCCATTGCCGTCGGTCCCCGTCGAGGTCACCTCACCGGTCCTGAAGTCGGTGATCCGGGCGTAGTTGCCGACCGTCGTCATCCCCGGGGTGCTGATCTGCAGCTCATAGCCGGGATGGAAGGTCTGGGTCCAGCGCAGCGACCAGCCGGAGGTGAAGTCGCCGGTGGCGCCGTTGTAGTCACCGGCGAGCGCCTTGTCCCTGACTCCCGCCAACCGGCCCGACAGCACCGGCGGAGTCACATTGCGGGTGCCGTTGGGCATCACGAACCGATGATGGGTGAAGACGACCTTCTCCAGGGCGGGCGCACCGTAGAGCATGGCGCCGTACTCACCGTTGCCGGTCAGGAAGGCATCGGTCCAGTTCGCGGCGGCGGCCGTGTCGTAGATGCCCCGCTGCGGCAGCGACACCTGCGGCGGCACGGCGGCGGCCGCCCGGTCAGCGAAGATCGTCGAGGGCAGCGCGGCGGCGCCGACGGCCGCCGCCGTGGTCGCGATGAAACGTCGGCGGTTCAGCGGCATGTTCATCGAAGCTCCTGACGATGAGCCGGGGATGACGGTCGCGGCCACGTGCCGCCTGTGCCGCCATGGATGGTCCGTCGCCTTGGTGGCGGTCGTCGTTCGACGGGGCACCCGGATGCGGAGCACTCGGTCAAAGGTGCCTCCGACGGCAAGGACATCCTGCGGCCTGTCTGCAATACATCCCATGAATGAAGCGTGCGTAACGTACGACGTCTCATGTGTGCCGTCAAGAACGCCGTGTCATCTCCGATCCGATCTCCAGGACAGCCGAGGGCTCTCCCTCGAGTTCCGTGCAACTTTCATCAACCGGATGACCGGGATCCAAGACGGGGGACCACGAGGTGCGCCCACCGCCCACCATCGCCTTCACCCTTTCGTTGCCACGGAATTCATCCCACCTTAGAGGGGTGATGAGCTGACACGGGGCCGGCGGCTCCCGCACGCCCCGGGCGCAAGGGTGCCCTCGCCGCCGCATCGTTGACCGGACGGTCCCTGTCAGGCCGGGTCGCCCGTGTCCTCCGTCCGTTCTGGGAGGAAGATCTGTTCGATGGTCAGGCCGAAGACGTCGGCGAGGGTGAACGCCAGGGGCAGGCTGGGGTCGTACCGCTCGGTCTCGATGGCGTTGATGGCCTGCCGGGAGACCCGGCACCGGTCGGCCAGATCGGCCTGGCTCCAACGGCGGGCCGCACGCAGTTCGCGTAGCCGGTTCTTCATGCGCGCCGTCACCGGTGCAGGCGGGTACGCAGATCCGCGATCAGCAGCCACATCGCCACGCCGCCGATGAGGATCAACTGCGCGAGCTGCTGGAGCCGGACGATGCCTGCCGCGTCGAGCAGGGTGGCCACCTGCAACCCCACCAGGACCGCGGCGAACGCGATGGCCATGCTCTCCAGCTGAATCCTGCGCAGGTACTCGTCCGCGCGCCGGAACGCCCGCAGCAGCACCCAGGCGATCGCGAGGGTGAACACGGTGGTGGTCGCGATCCACCAACCCTTCTGGACGGCGCTCTGATCGGGGTTGCTGCCCAGCGCCAGGGCTACCACCCCCAAAGTGGACACGGGTATGCCGTCGATGAGCACGGCACGGCGGGCCGCGCGCGTCACCTGATCCTGCTGCATCTCTTTTGCCATGCCATGAATGTAAAGCGAACCTTCCATTAGGTCAAGCGACCCTGACTCAACGGAAGGTACGCCTTACATCTCGGCGACCTGAAACCACACCGTTCTGTCCGCGTCGTCGTGGTGGGAGCCCCAGGCGGTGGCGATCGTGTTGACGAGCCACAGGCCCCGGCCGCCGTCGCTGTCCGCCTCGACCATCCGCGCCACGGGCGCACCGGTGGCCGAACCGGCGTCGGTCACCTCCACGTGGACCGTCCGCGGGGCCACGGCGACGCGCACCGCTATCCGCCCGCCCACCGCGCTCCCGGAGTCGGAGTGGGCCACCGCGTTGGTCACCACCTCACTCAGCAGGAGCAGGACGTCGTCCAGGGCCGGAGCGGCGACCGTCGCGGCCAGCAGCCCACGCACCCACGCCCGGGCCGCCGGCACCGAGGCGATGTCACCGGGAAACTCCCCGAACCACGCCTCCGCCCCCGGCACCTCACCCCCATGCCGAACCACCTGCTCGTCCGACCTCACAGGACCACCCCGGCCCCGACCATGCCGGCCGCGATGATGACCTGCGTCCTCACACGCTGCGGACTGACATACGCACACCTCCGGTGCGGGCCGGCGGGGCGCAAAAGACCGCCGTTGGATTCGCACATAACCCGGCTCCCCCTTTTCTGATCGCGGAGTGTTCATTCGCTTTCTTCACGTCCTCACGACCGAAGAACACGTGTGCTTAGATTGGCCCGTGACCAGCGAATCCACGATCCAATCAGCACGCCGGATGATGACCGGCGATACCAGGAACAGGTTTCACTAAACCACCGCCTGGCATTATCCGCGCAACCAGAAAGTCCGTTTTCATCCTGTTTTCTGGAGGACCGCGATGAACGTCGAGCCTTTCCCCGGCCCGGAATCCCCCCGCGCGCGTTTCGGTGCCGAAATGCGCCGCCTCCGGGAGGCGGCCCAGCTCTCCCAAGCCGCCGTCGCCACCCGCCTCGGCTGCACCCAGACCCAGGTGAGCCGCCTGGAGGCCGCCACGCGCACGCCGTCGGTCTCCGACGCCGAACGGCTGGACCGGCTCTTCGGCTCCGGCGACGGCACCTTCTTCACGGACCTGCGCAAGCACATCGCCTCCCGCCCCGGCGGGCCCGCATGGTTCATGGACTGGGTCAACGAGATCGAACCGGCCGCCCGCGTCCTCTGGTCCTGGGACCCTCTCCTGATCCCCGGCCTCCTTCAGACCCCGTCCTACGCCCGGGCCATCTTTCACCAGGAGCCCCAGATCAATTCGGAGGAAATGGAAGCCCGCGTCGAGGCCCGCTCACAGCGGCAGAGCGTCCTCCGCCGGGAAGACCCACCACTGCTCCTGGCGCTCATCGACGAGGGCGTGCTACGTCGCGAGGTCGGCGGACGCGAGGTGATGAAGGAACAATTCGATCACCTGATGAACGCCGTGGACGAGCCCAATATCTCCGTCCAGGTCGTTGACCCGCACTGCCTCATCGGCCTGCTCGGCGCATTCATGATCGCCGAGCTCAAGGGCGGACAACCGCACGCCATTCACGCGGACTCGTCGGCCGAGGGGCACATCACCACCGACCATGACATGGTGACCTCGATCCGAAACCGATATGAAGCGATACGTCTATGGGCCTATCCTGAGCGCGTGTCCCTCAAATTGATCGAGGAAGCGAGGCGGGAATGGACCTGAGTAACGCCGTGTGGCGGAAGTCGTCATTCTCCGGCGGAAATGGCGGACAGTGCGTCGAGGTCGCCGACAACCTGACCGGCGTGGTCGCGGTGCGCGACAGCAAGGTTCCCGATGGCCCCGAACTCCTCGTCGGTGCTTCCGGGTGGCGGACCTTCGTCGGCGGCGTCAAGACAGCAAGAAGCTTCGGCACCCTGAGCTGACGCATCGCAGTGGCTTGTCGCGACCCCCATGGAGGCGAGTGGGTCAGGTGGACGTCCGCTCGGGGGCGGGCGCGTCGGTTTCCGGGAGGTCGGTCTCCGGGTTCTGGGGCGGGTCGGTGAGCTGTTCGCGGAGGTAGTTCCACACCACGGCGATCAGGGCGGCGACCGGTACGGCGAGCAGGCTGCCCACGATGCCCGCCAGGCTGCCGCCCAGCGTCACCGCCAGCAGGACCACCGCCGCGTGCAGGCCGAGACCACGGCTCTGCACCATCGGCTGGAACACGTTCCCCTCGAGCTGCTGCACGACGACGATGATGGCGAGCACGATCAGCGCGTCCGTCCAGCCGTTGGACACCAGCGCGATGAGGACCGCCACGAAACCGGCGAACAGGGCGCCGACGATGGGGATGAACGCCGAGACGAAGGTCAGGACGGCCAGGGGAAGAACCAGCGGCACGCCCACGATCCACAGGCCGAGACCGATGAAGACGGCGTCGAGCAGGCCCACGAAGGCCTGGGAGCGTACGAACGAGCCGAGGGTGTCCCAACTGCGGGCGGCCACGATCGGCACGTCCGTGGCGAGGCGGCCGGGTAGCTGGCGGGCCAGCCAGGGCAGGAACCGCGGGCCGTCCTTGAGGAAGAAGAACATGAGGAAGAGCGCCAGGACCGTGGTCACCAGGCCGTTGACCACGGTGCCCACGCCGGTGAGGGTGGCGGTGACGATGCTGCCGACGCTGGACTGGACGCGCTTGACCGCGCTGTCGAACGCGGTGCTGACCTGGTCCGCGCCGATGTTCAGCGGCGGCCCGGCGGCCCAGTCGCGCAGCTTCTGGATGCCGTCGCCCACGCCGGTGGCCAGCTCGCCGGACTGGGATGCCACCGGGACGGCGATCAGCACCACGGTCCCGGCGGCGACCAGGAGGAACAGCACGGTCACGGCCGACGCGGCCAAGGCGGGTGGCCAGCCGTGCCGGCGCAGGAAACGGGTCAGGGGCCAGGTCAGCGTGGTGAGCAGCAGGGCGATCACGAGCGGCCATAGGACAGACCACATCCGGCCGAGAATCCACAGAGCCACCGCCGTCATCAGCACGACGAGCAGCATCTCCAGGGAGATGCGCGCCGAAGTGCGCAGCGCGGTGCGCGTCTTGGTGGCATTGAGCGTGGCAGGCACAAGGACACCCTAGACATTGCCCATGCCTTACGCGGACAGGGCGACCCTCGAGCGGACGGTCTTGACCGTTGGGGTGGGGGGACGGACACTCTGGCCGGCGCGGGACCGGAGTGTTCTCCGGGGTCGCCGCCGGCCTGTCTCCGATCCAAGGCGAAGGGTGGGCGTTGAGCCCCACGTCATCCGTGCCCCCACCGGATGTTCGCGCCGCCGTGATCCGTCATGCCGCCGGGCCGCGGTCTCCGCCGGCGGCCGTCGCCGAACCCACCCCCATGAAGCTTTCAACGCGAGCTTCGAACGCTGGCCCCTCATCGCCCGGCGGAGCGTGTCCCACGGCGCTCTCGCCGGCAGGAGTAGGAGAGACCGTGCGACACACACAGGTGAAGGCGGCGCTGGCCGCGCTGGCGGTGGCGGCCACGCTGCTGCCGACGGCCGCCAACGCGGCGAGCCCTTCCGAGACGACGTCCGCAGACAGTCCGGCGACGGCCGCGGGCAGTCCGGCGGCGGCCGTGCTGGCGACATCCGCGGGCAGGCACGCGGCGGCCGTGCTGGCCAGGGCGCACACCGCCGGCCGGGTACAGGTCGCCGGCGACGCCGTGCGGTACAGCTGGCCGGGCGTCTACTTCGAGGGCCGCTTCGTCGGCACCGGAGTAGGGATCGCCCTGAACGACACCGTGAACGACTACGACGTCCAGATCGACGGCGCCACCGTCGCCACGCTGGTGACCCCCGGCCGCACCACGTACTGGGTGAAGAATCTGCGCTACGGCGTGCATGACGTGCGGCTCGTCAAGCGGACCGAGAGCCAGTCGGGCATCGGCGAGTTCGGCGGTTTCGTCGCCGCCCCCGGCGGCGTCGTCCTGCCCAGGCCCCCGGATCGCCGACGGCAGATCGAGTTCATCGGCGACTCCTACACCGCCGGCTACGGCAACCTCTCCCCCACCCGCGAATGCCCCGCTCCTGGGCAGCTCGACAGGAACACCAACGCCGACCTGAGCTTCGGCGCCCTCACCGCGCGCGGTCTCGGCGCCGACTACCAGCTCAACGCCTTCTCCGGGCGCGGGATGGTGCGCAACTACAACGGCATCGAGCCGGGCACCGACTACCGCACCTACTACGACCGTGCCTTGATCAGCGTGCCCGGCGACGTCTGGAGGAATCCGGGCACCTGGCACCCGCAGCTCATCGTGGTCGGGCTCGGCATCAACGACTTCTCCACCGCCATCAACCCCGGTGAGCCGTGGACGCCGGAATCCCTGGTCGCCGCCTACAAGACCGCCTACCAGGGCTTCATCGACAAGCTGCGCGCCCGCTACGGCAAGCGCGCGGTCATCGTGGTCAGCGCCACCTACGTGTACAACACGACGGCGCTCGCCGACGCGGCGCGACAGGTCGTGCAGGACCGCAACGGGCAGGGCGACGACCGGGTCGTCTACTGGTACTACGACAACGCGGACCTGGACTACGGCGGCTGCGACTGGCACCCGTCGGCCCACGACCATCAGATCATCTCGCAGCGGCTGAACGACTTCATCGCCGCCCTTCACCTGCGCTGGTAGGGGGCGCGGGGCGCAGAGCACGACACGCGCCGGGCGGCCGGGCCGTCCGGCGCGTGCCCGTGCGCCGCGTCTTGTCGCGTCGTCAGGACGAGACCTCACGGACGGAACGAACCGAGCAGGAGGCGAGAACGGGGTGATCTCCGGGCGAGAATGGGCCTGTGGTGTCCCCCGCGCCGTCGCCCGTTCGTCGTGCAAGGGGAGAGCCCCTGACTTCGGAGGTCGCGATGCGGTACGCGCTGATGATCTACACCCCGCCCGGCTACGTGGAGTCGCTGTCGGAGGCGGAGATGGACGCGGTGTACGCGGACTACTTGGCGCTGGCCGATGACGACCGGTGCATCGAGCACGCGCAGTTGCAACCGGCCGAGACGGCGACCAGTGTGCGGGTGGCCGACGGCCGGACGCTGATGACCGACGGCCCGTTCGCCGACACCAAGGAGGTGCTCGGCGGCTTCTGCCTGGTCGAGGCGGCCGATCTGGACGAGGTGCTGGAGATGGCGGCCCGCGTCCCGGCCGCCCGGATGGGCGGCGCGGTGGAGATCAGGCCGGTGGTGCGGCGCTGACCGTGCTGGAGCAGGTCTTCCGGGACGAGTGGGGGCGGGTGCTGGCCTCGCTGGTCGGGTTCCTGCGCGACTTCGACAGGGCCGAGGAGGCCGCGCAGGAGGCGTTCGCGATCGCGGCGGAGCGCTGGCCCGCGTCCGGCGTACCGGACAACCCGGGCGCGTGGCTGACGACGACGGCCCGCAACCGGGCGATCGACCGGATCCGCCGGGAGCACACCCTGGCCGAGAAGATCCACCTGCTGCCGGCGGCCGAGGCCGTCATGATGGACGAGGTCGACGACACCGTGATCAAGGACGAGCGACTGGAGCTGATCTTCACCTGCTGTCACCCGGCGCTGCCGCTGGAGGGGCAGGTGGCGCTCACGCTGCGGGCCCTGGGCGGCCTTTCGACCGCCGAGATCGCCCGCGCGTTCCTGGTCTCCGAAGAGACCATGAAGCGGCGCCTGTCGCGCGCCAAGACCAAGATCAAGGCAACCGGGATCCCGTTCGCCGTTCCAGGCGCGCATCTGCTGCCCGACCGCCTCGACGCGGTGCTGGCCGTGGTCTACCTGATCTACAACGAGGGCTACAGCGGCCGGGTCGACCTCGGCGGCGAGGCCATCCGCCTCGGACGCGTGCTCACCGCGCTCATGCCGGACGAGCCGGAGGCGCACGGGCTGCTCGCGCTGATGCTGATCCACCATGCCCGGCGACGGGCCCGGTTCTCCGGCGAGGACCTCGTGCTGCTCGACGATCAGGACCGGTCGCTGTGGGACGCGCGCCAGATCGCGACGGGACGGGTGGTGCTCGACCGCGCGCTCGCGCTGGGCGGGAGCGGCGCCTACGTCGTGCAGGCCGTGATCGCCTCGCTGCAGGCGCGGGAGCGCATCGACTGGCGGCGGGTCGCCCGGATGTACCGGCGGCTGGCCGACCTCACCGGTTCCCCGGTGGTCGAGCTCAACGGCGCCGCGGCGCTCGCCCAGGCCGGCGACCCCGCTGCGGCGCTGGCCGCCGTCGACCGCCTGGACCTGGACGGTTACCTCTACTTCCACTCGACCCGCGGCGAGCTGCTGCGGCGTCTCGGCCGCGCGGACGAGGCCCGGGCGGCGTACCGCCGGGCGCTCGACCTGGCCACCTCGACCCCCGAGCGGCGGTTCCTCACCGGGCGGCTCGAACAACTCTGACCCGGCCTGTCCCCCGGGTGGGTGGTCGTTCGTCGCCCGAGTATGAGCGACGTTCGTCCGGACCAGAGGAGAAACGACATGTCAGCGACCCGGCCGACCCATGACCTGGGGGTCTTCGCCCGCCTTCATGAGGCCGTCAACAGCGGCGACGCGGAACTCGTCTTCAAGGCGATCGACGAGGTCGTCGACCCCGATGTGGTGGTCCGCACCCCGCTGCCGATCGACGCGACGGGGGCGCAGGCACTGAAGGAGGTGTTCGGCAGGCTCCTGCGGGCCTTTCCCGACCTGCACATCGCGGTCGAGGACGTGATCGCCGAAGGAGACAAGATCGTCTACCGGAACACCGTCACCGGCACCCACCAGGGCGAGTACATGGGCCTGGCTCCCACCGGCCGGTCCATCTCCTACAACGAGATCTTCATCTTCCGCTTCGCGGACGGCCGCATCACCGAGACCTGGGGCGTCGTCGACGTCCTGTCCCAGATGCGGCAACTCGGGATCATCTCCGGCGCCTTCTCGTAACCGGGACTCACGCCCGCGCGGCGAAGGACGCGGGTGCACCGCCGTACCCGGGCGCCGGCGCACCGCACCACGTCCCACCCACCGCCACGGCGCCCCGGGCGCGACCACGCATAGAGCGGAGGCGAAGGAACCCGGGCGGCGAGCGGGGGCGGCCGCCCGGCGCCCGGCAGATCCGGCAGGCTCAGCCGTGGAGGTAGTCGACCAGGTGGGCCTTTTCGGTCTCCAGCTCCTCGATGGCGCTCTTGACGACGTCGCCGATGCTCACGATGCCGGCCAGGCGGCCCTGGCTGACCACGGGGAGGTGGCGGATGCGGTGGTCGGTCATGGTCTTGCGCAGGTCTTCGACGTCGGCGTCCGGCTCACAGGTGCGCACGGGAGTCGTCATGATCGACGACACCGGCTCCTCCAGCACGCCGGGGCCGCGCTGGTGGAGCCCGCGCACCACGTCGCGCTCGGAGACGATGCCGACGATCGTCTCGCCGTCCTCCGACACCACGACGGCGCCGATGTTGTGGCTGGACAGGGCTGCGAGCAGCTGGGTGACCGTCGCCTGCGGCCGCACGGTCGCCACCGTGCTTCCTTTGCTTCGCAGGATCGCGCTGATGAGCATCGACACCACCTCGTCACGGTAAGGAGAGGCCAGGGAGAGTATCAGTGACTTCCCCACCTCGTGCCAACGTTAAGCGTGAGGACGGGCAAAGCCGATCCGGCGTCCCGGGGGCGGCATGAGTACCATGCCACGCACCACTTCTCTCCAGGGGACCGCGAGATGAGCGATCGACTGAACACCGGCAGCCACGACCTGCCCATATCCGATGCGCTGGCCGCCTTCATGACCGGCGGCTGGGCCGACACGACCCGCCCGGACCTGGCGGCGCTGCCGCTGGCCTCCTACACCGCCAAGCGCCGGGCCGCCCTGGTCCAGCGGTTCCCCGGCGAGCGGCTGGTCATCCCGTCCGGGACGCTGAAGGTCCGCAGCAACGATTCCGACCACCGCTTCCGCCCCCACAGCGCCTTCGCGTACCTGACCGGCGGGCAGGAGCCCGACGATGTGCTGGTCATCGCGCCCTCGGGGGCGGCGACGCTGTTCACCCGCCCCCGGTCGCCCCGCTCGGCGGAGGGCGCGGCGGGGCAGGAGTTCTACCGCGACCGCAAGTACGGCGAGTTCTGGGTGGGCGCCCGGCCCACCCTGGCCGAGGCCGAGGCGCTGTACCAGATCGAGTGCGCGCCGATCGACCGCCTGCCCGAGGCCCTCACCGGCACGGCCCGGGTGCTGCGCGAGGTGGACGCCTCCGTCGACGCGCGGGTGGCGCCACACGAGGGGGACGAGGAGCTGACCGCGTTCCTGTCGGAGATGCGGCTGATCAAGGACGACTGGGAGGTCGCCCAGCTGCAGCACGCCGTCGACGCCACGGGCCGTGGTTTCCAGGACGTGGTGCGCGCGCTGCCGCAGGCCCTCGCCCACCCGCGCGGCGAACGGTACGTCGAAGGCGTCTTCGGGCTGCGGGCCCGGCTGGAGGGCAACGCGACCGGGTACGACAGCATCGTCGCCTCCGGCGCGCACGCCTGCGTCCTGCACTGGATCCGCAACGACGGCGCCCTGAACCGCGACGAGCTGCTGCTGCTCGACGCCGGCGTCGAGTCCGACGACCTCTACACCGCCGACGTCACCCGCACCCTGCCGCTGTCGGGCCGGTTCAGCCCCGTCCAGCGGCAGGTCTACGAGCTGGTGTACGAGGCCCAGAGCGCGGCCATCGCCGTCCTGCGGCCGGGAGCCCGCTTCCGTGACTTCCACGCCGCCGCGATGCGCGTCATCGCCGAAGGGCTGCGTGAGTGGGGCGTGCTGGACTCGGCCGACGGAGACCTGCACCGCCGCTACACGCTGTGCAGCAGCGGGCACATGCTCGGCCTGGACGTCCACGACTGCGCCAGGGCCCGCGCGTCGGTCTACCTGGACGGCGTGCTGGAGGCCGGTCAGGTGCTCACCGTCGAACCCGGCCTCTACCTGCAGCCGGACGACCTCACCCTGCCGCCGGAGCTGCGCGGCATCGGCGTGCGCATCGAGGACGACCTGCTGATCACCGAGGACGGCGCCCGGCTGATGTCCTCGGCCCTCCCCCGCCACCCCGACGAGGTCGAATCCTGGATGGGAGCCCTGCTCGGCTGACCCGGACGCTCGACAGGTCCGTTCGGCGTCGTCAACGACGGCCGGCAGGCCCGCTCGGCGTCATCCCTGACGGCCGAGCGGGCCGGGTTGGGTCCGCGCCCCCCGGCGTGATCGGCGGGCCGTTAGGGTGGGCGGGTGCGCGATTCGATCGTGATGGCCGGGCGTGCCGACGCCGTGCTGGCCGCTGTGGGCGGCACGCTGACCGACACCGAGCGCGAGCGGGCGTCCCGCTTCGTCCGCGAACGTGACCGGGACGACTTCGTGGCCGCCCACCTGCTGGTCAGGCAGTGCGCCGCCGCCCTCCTCGGACGGCCCGCCGAGGAGCTGACCCTGATCCAGTACTGCGACAAGCACGGCCCCGGCCACGGCCGCCCGTCCATCGCCGAGGTGCCCGAGCTGGGCGTCAGCCTGTCGCACACGGCCGGGTACGTGTGCGCGGTCGCGGGGCCGGGCCGGGTCGGCGTGGACGCCGAGCACGTGCCGCGGGGCGACGTGGACCGCGGCCTGGTCGAGTTCACCCTGTCCCCGGCCGAGTTCGCCCTGATCGGTCACGACAAGCGGCGGGTGATCCGCCAGTGGGTGCGCAAGGAAGCCCTGGTCAAGCGAGGCGAGCTGACGATCGACGACTTTCCGCTGACCGACCTTTCCGACATGGACGGCGAGGTGGATCCGTCGGGCTCGTCCGGCTGGCGCGGGCGCCGGCTACTGGAGTGGACGGCCGGCGCCGTCATCGGCTGCGCCGTCACCGACCACCCGGCCGAGCTGCGCCGGATCGACGGCTGAGGGCACCGGCGGCCGCGCCGCGCGGCGCGGGACGTCGGGCCCCGGCGTGGGGTCGAGGAAGACGTGCGTGACACCCCGGAAACGATCCCTCAGCCGGTGCTCGATGTCGTCGGAGACCTGCTCCAGCCGGTCGCCGGAGCACTCGTCCACGAAATCGATCTTCGCGGCGACCAGCACGTCGTCCGGGCCGAGCATCATGGTCAGCAGTTCGACGACCTCGTTGACCTCGGCCCGTCCGGTGATCTCCTCGAGGATCGCGCGCTGGACGCGCGGCGGGGCCGCCTGGCCGATCAGCAGCGAGGCGTTCGCCTTGATCAGGTACAGCGCGACGCCGAGCAGCAGCAGGCCGATCACGATCGAGGCCAGGCCGTCCCACACCGCCGACCCGGTGAGCTGGAAGCCCAGCAGGCCGAGGGCGGCCACGCCGATGCCGACCAGCGCCGCGGAGTCCTCGAACACGACCGCCTTGACCGCCGTGTCGGTGGTGTGCACCACGTACCGCTGCGGGCTCACGTTCAGCCGGTCGGCCTCCCTCCGCACCTGGTGGACGGCACGGAAGAACGAGACGCCCTCCAGCACGAAGGCGATCACCAGCACGATGTAGGACACCTTGAGGTCGCCCAGGTCCTCGCCGTCCCTGATCGTCTGCACGCCGTGGGTGATCGAGAACCCGGCGCCGATCAGCAGCGTCGCGCCAGCCGCCATCAACGCCCAGAAGAACCCGGCCTTGCCGTGCCCGAAGGGATGCCGGGAGTCGGCCGGGTGCCCGCTGCGCCGGACCGCGACCAGCAGCAGCACCTCGGTCACCGTGTCGGCGGCCGAGTGCGCGGCCTCCGACAGCATGGCCGACGAGCCGCTGATCAGGCCGGCCACCATCTTGGCCACCGCGATCGCGAGGTTGATGCCCGCGGCCACCGCGACCGTGAGGAAACTCTCCTGGCCGGAATCCGGCTCCGTCGCCTTCTCGCTCATCTCGCCGCTCCTTCCCCCTGTCTGGGCCGGGATACATCGTTCCAGCCGGAAAATTTCCTAAATAAGGGACGATCCGGGGATCCGACCGAGGTCAACCGCCTCATGAACGCTCCCGGAGAGATAGATTCACAACCATGAGCACGGCGGAATCCGACGACCTGGACACCAATTGGCTGAGCGGCGGGGAGCAGCGAGCGTGGCGCGCCCACCTGGCGGCCCACAAGCTTCTCGAGCATCGGCTCGACCGCGAGCTTCAGGCGTCCGGACTGTCGCTGAACGACTACGAGATCCTGGTGAACCTGTCAGAGAGCCCGGGTCATCGCATGCGCATGAGCGACCTGGCCGAGGCCACCATCCAATCTCGCAGCCGCCTGTCCCACCAGATCGCGCGCATGGAGGCCGCCTCCCTGGTCAGCAGGGAGAGCTGCCCGGACGACCGGCGGGGAACGTTCGCGGTGCTCACCGAGCAGGGGTGGGAGACGATGCAGCGGGTGGCGCCCATGCACGTCGCCAACGTCCGCTACCACTTCATCGACCGCCTCACGCCTGAGCTGGTGCAGGCGCTGGAGGTCGCCTACACCCCCGTGGTCAAGCACCTGCTGCGCCTGCGCGCCGAAGAACGCGCCTAGCCTCCTCAGGAGCCGTCCCGTCCGGCCTGGCCGGGCGGGTGCGGGTCGTCCGACCCCAAACCGATACCTGGGAAAGTCGTGGATGCGCCGCCCGCGGTGGCTAGCATCCCGGCTGTGTCGAATAGGTCGCTCACTTCCCGGTCCCGCCTCGCCGCATCCCCCGGCGACGGTCCCTCCCGGCTCGCCCCCGCGCGCACGGGCCCCTCGCCGCGTACCGCCTCCCGCGACGGCGCACCGCCGCCGCGGCGGGCGCCGGTGCTGGTGACGTGGCTGATCGCCTCGCTGTTGCTGGCCCTCGCCTGCACCTCCGCCTGCACGTCCTCGCCGGGCGGCGACGCGCTGCCGGCCGGACGCGACCTGCTCGACAAGGCCGCGGCGGCGATGCGCGAGGTCAAGACCGTCGCCTTCACGATCACGACCGAGGGCAAGCCCCCGGTGCCGGTCAAGAACGCCGACGGCGCCCTGACCCGTGAGGGCGACGCCAAGGGCACCCTGCAGATCGACGTCCTGGGCAACCTTCAAGAGCTCAACTTCGTCCTGACCGGCGACACCGTCTACTTCAAGGGCCCCACCGGCGGCTACCAGACGATGACCCGCAAGCAGTTGGCCGGCATCTACGACCCCTCGGCCATCCTCAACCCCGACACCGGGGTGGCACGGCTGCTGTCCACCGCCACCGACCCCAAGACCGAGGCCGCCGAGAAGGTCGGCGGCGTGGACGCCTACCGGGTGGCGGTGACGCTGTCGCAGCAGGTCATCATCACGCTGGTGCCGGGGGTGAACCAGGGGGTCACGGGGCAGGTGTGGGTGGCCAAGGACACCGGCCGCCTGCTGAAGGCGAGCCTGCCGCTCGGCAGCGGCGCCAACACCGGCACGGTCGTGGTCGCCCTCGACGACTACGACGCCCCGGTGACCATCGCCACCCCGAGCGCGAGCCCATGACCCGCCCAGAGCACGAATCCATGACCCACCCCGAGCGCCAGACCCGCCCCGAGCACGAATCCATGACCCACGCCGAGCGCGAGCCCATGAGCCATTCCGGCGAACCGGTCCCCGCTTCCTCTCCGGCGCCCCATGCGGAGCCCGGCTCGGCGGCCGCGCCCGCCGGCCCGGTCGCGGTCCGGCGGGTGGCCCTGGGCGTCGGCGGGACGGCCGTCCTGCTGGCCGCGCTGGACGCCTACGTCGTGGTGACCGTCCTGATCGACGTCGCCCGCGACCTTGGCGTGCCCGTCAACCACCTCGAACGGGCCACCCCGATCGTCACCGGCTTCCTGCTCGGCTACGTGGCCGCCATGCCGTTGCTCGGGCAGCTCTCCGACCGGTACGGGCGACGGCCGCTGATCCACGCCTGCCTGGCCGGGTTCGCGGCCGGCTCCGCGGTCACCGCGCTCGCCGCGTCGGTCCCGCTGCTCACGGCCGGCCGCACGCTCCAGGGCATCGCGGGCGGCGCGCTGCTGCCGATCACGATGGCGCTCGTCGGCGACCTGTGGGACGAGCACGCCCGACCGGTCGCCCTGGGGGCCGTGGGCGCGGCGCAGGAGCTGGGCAGCGTCCTCGGCCCCCTGTACGGGGCGGGGGTGGCCGCGCTGGTGGGCTGGCGGGGCATCTTCTGGGTCAACATCCCGCTCGCCCTGATCGCGGCGGTGGCCGTCCACCGGGCGGTGCCGCCGCCCGCGCCGCGCGGCGGGCCCCGGACGCGCGTCGACGTGGTGGGCGGGCTGCTGCTGGCCCTCGCGCTGGGCCTGCTCGTGGCCGGGCTGTACAACCCCGAGCCCGACAAGGCGGTCCTGCCCTCCTGGGGCGTGCCGGCGATCGCGGCGGGCGTGGTCGCCGTCGCGGGGTTCGTCGCGTGGGAGCTGCGCGCGCCCGTGCGGCTGCTGGCCATGGCCGGCGTGCGGCGCGCCCCGTTCTGGGCGTCGCTCGGGGTCAGCTTCCTCACCGGGGCTGCGCTGCTGGTCACCCTGGTGGACGTGCAGCTCGCCGCCCAGACCCTGCTGGGCGAGGACACCGTCGGGGGTGCGCTGGTGCTCTCGCGGTTCCTGGTCGCCCTCGCGCTCGCCGCGCTGGCGGGCGGGGTGCTGGCCCGCCGGTTCGGCGAGCGGGCGGTCGCCGTGGCAGGGCTGGCCGTGGCCGCCGCCGGATACTTCCTGATCTCCCGCTGGCCGCTGGACCCCGCGGCCGCCTCCTACCCGTTCGGCCTGTCACGCGTGGACGTCGACCTGGCCGTGGCGGGCCTGGGGCTGGGCGCGGTGATCGCGCCGGTGTCCTCGGCCGTGCTGCGGGCGACCCCCGCCGGACGCCACGGGGTCGCCTCGGCGGCGGTCGTGGTGACCCGCATGATGGGCATGCTGCTGGGCGTCGCCGCGCTGTCGGCCTGGGGGTTCCACCGCTTCCAGTCGCTGACGGCCCATCTGGACACGCCGCTGCCGTTCGGCGTGGAACGCGCGGAGTACGCCCGGCGGCTGGCCGAGTACAGCGCGAAGGTCGTCCAGGCGCTGCACACGGAGTACACCGAGATCTTCCTGCTGACCGCCGCCCTGTGCGCCGTGGGCGCCGTGACGGCCCTCGCCCTCCCCCGCCGCCGGCCGTGAGCCGGGCCGGCGGGGAGAGGTGAGCGGCTACTTCTTCTTGGCGGCGCCGCGCTTGTCGCGGATGCGCATGCTGACCTCCACCGGGGAGCCGGCGAAGCCGAACTCCTCGCGGATGCGGCGCTCGATGAAGCGGCGGTAGGTCTCCTCCAGGAAGCCCGAGGTGAACAGCACGAACTTGGGCGGCTCGGTCGACGCCTGCGTGGCGAACAGGATCTTGGGCTGCTTGCCGCCGCGCACCGGCGGCGGGGTGGCCGCGACCAGGTCCGACAGGAAGGTGTTGAGCCGGGCCGTCGGCACGCGCGTGCTCCAGGACTCAAGGGCCCGCTCGATCGCCGGGACCAGCCGGTCGACGTGCCGCCCGGTCTTGGCGGAGATGTTGACCCGCAGCGCCCACGGGACGCGGACGAGCTGGCGGTCGATCTCCTTCTCCAGGTAGTGGCGGCGGTCCTCGTCGACCAGGTCCCACTTGTTGAACGCGACGACCATGCAACGGCCCGACTCGATGACCATGCTGATGATGCGCAGGTCCTGCTCGGTGAGCACCTCGGAGGCGTCGATGAGCACGACGGCGACCTCCGACCGCTCCAGGGCGGCCTTGGTGCGCATGCCCGCGTAGAAGTCGGCGCCCTGCAGCTCGCGCTCGCGGCGCCTGATGCCCGCGGTGTCGACGAAGCGCCAGGTCTTGCCGCCCAGCTCGACCAGCTCGTCGACCGGGTCGCGGGTGGTGCCCGCCATCGGGTCGACCAGCACCCGCTCCTCGCCGGCCAGCTTGTTCAGCAACGAGGACTTGCCGACGTTCGGCTTGCCGACCAGCGCGACCCTGCGGGGCCCGCGCTCGGCGCCGAACCGCTGCGGCGGGGCCTCGGGCATGATCTGCAGCAGGACGTCCAGCAGGTCTCCGCTGGAACGGCCGTGCAGGGCCGACACCGGCTGCGGCTCGCCGAGGCCGAGCGACCACAGGGCCGTCGCCTCCAGCTCCATGCGCTGGTCGTCCACCTTGTTGGCGGCCAGCACGAGCGGCTTGCCCGAACGGCGCAGCACCGCGGCGACGGTCTCGTCGGCGTCGGTCACCCCGACCGTGGCGTCCACCACGAACAGGATCACATCGGCCAGCTCGACCGCGATCTGCGCCTGCTCGGCGATGCGCAGCGCCATGCCGGTGGCGTCGGGATCCCACCCGCCGGTGTCCACCAGGGTGAAGCGGCGGCCCCGCCAGGTGCCCTCGTAGGTCACCCGGTCGCGGGTCACGCCGGGCACGTCCTCCACGACCGCCTCGCGGCGGCCGATGATGCGGTTGACCAGCGTGGACTTGCCCACGTTCGGACGCCCCACGACGGCGACCACCGGCAGTGGGCCGGCGTCCGGCTCGGCCTCGGCGGGCGCGCCGTCCTGCTCGAATTCCGCGAGGTCGGCCTCGATCCAGCCGGCCTCGTCGTCGTACTCCCCCGTCACGTCACGTCCGTTTCCATCGGGGCCCATCCTTGCCTCGGCGGCCGGCGGGCGCGGCGCCCCGGAGGGCGTCCCGCTCGCGCGTCACCGGATCAGGTGCGCTCTTTCACAAGTCTGAGGACCTCGGAGACGACCTCTTCGAGGTTGAGCTCCGTGGTGTCCAGCTCGACCGCGTCCGCCGCCATCACCAGAGGGTCGGCCTTGCGGGTCGAGTCAAGGGTGTCACGCCGCGCCATCGCGGCCCGCTGGGCCTCCACGGTGGTGCCGGTCAGCTCGGCGGTGCGGCGCCGGGCGCGGGCCTCGGGGCTCGCGGTCAGGTAGATCTTGACGGGCGCGCCGGGGGCCACCACGGTGCCGATGTCGCGTCCCTCCACCACGATGTCGCCCTCGCCGATGATGGCGCGCTGCTCGGCGACCAGCCGGGCGCGCACCTCGGGCACCGCGCTGACCGCGGACACCGCCGCGGTGACCTCGCCGGTGCGGATCTCGGCGGAGACGTCGCGGCCGTCCGCCGTGACGCCCGGGGCGTCCGGGTCGGTGGCGATGACGAGCACCGGCTCGCCGGCCCGGCCGGCGACCGCGGCCGCGTCGGCCACCTCGACGCCGTGCTCGAGCATCCACCAGGTGATCGCGCGGTACATCGCCCCGGTGTCGAGATAGCGCAGCCCGAGCGCGCGCGCCACCCCGCGCGACGCACTCGACTTGCCCGACCCCGAAGGGCCGTCCATGGCGACGACCAGTGCGGTCACGGCATCTCCCTCTGCGTCCCGATTGAGTTGTCCGCAATGAGGGTACCGGGAATCCTCCACCACCCGGGCATCGTCGGCCCAAGCCCCTGACGGGACTAGGGCACATGCCACCCGTGCGAGCGCAGGGCCTCGGCGAGCACCTCGGCGGACTCGGGCTGGACCGACAGTTCGGCGGCGCCCAGCGGCAGCCCGGGGGCGTGCTCCAGGCGGACGTCCTCGATGTTGACCCCGGCGTCCTGGGCCACCTGGAACAGGCGCGCCAGCTCGCCGGGCCGGTCGCCGACGAGCACCTGCACCACGGCGTACGCCCGCGCGGGCCCGCCGTGCTTGCCGGGGATGCGGCTCCGGCCGGCGTTTCCGCGCCGCAGCAGCTCGGTGACCCGCGCTATGGCCCCGTCGTCGTCCACCGAGACCGCGCGCAGGGCCGCCGCCGCTGCGGCCAGGTCGGTGGCGACGGCCTCCAGGACCTCCGCCACCGGGCGGGCGTTGCCCGACAGGATGACCGTCCACAGGTCAGGATCGCCGCCCGCGACCCGGGTGACGTCCCGCACTCCCGGCCCGGCCAGGCCGAGCGCGGTGTCGGAGGCGCCGACCAGCCGCGCGGCGACGGCGGAGGCGGCCACGTGCGGGGCGTGCGAGATCAGCGCGACGGCCTCGTCGTGCGCCACCGGGTCGACCTTGACGGCGTTGCCGCCGCACAGCTCGATGAGCGACAGCACGGCCGCGACGGCGCGCGGCGAGGTCTCGCGCCCGGGGCAGTACGCCCAGGGACGGCCGAGGAACACATCGGCCCGGGCCGCGCCGGGCCCGGACCGCTCGCGGCCGGCCAGCGGGTGGCCGGCCACGTAGGCGCTCAGGTCACAGCCGAGCCGGCGCGCCTGCTCGATGGGCAGCGCCTTGACGCTGGCCACGTCGGTGTAGAAGCGGGCGGCCTCGGTCTTCTGCAGGTCGAGCAGCCAGTCGGCCACGAACTGGGGCGGCACGGCGATCACGGCCAGGTCGACGCGGTCGCCGCCTGGCTCCCACTCGTCCCCGGCGCCGAGCTCGCACGCCACGCGCACCGCACCGGGGCTCTGGTCGGTGAGCTTGACGGTGACGCCGTGCTCGCGCAGGGCCAGGGCGACCGACGTGCCGATCAGCCCGGTGCCGACGACCAGGACGCTCTCGATGCCGCGCGGCCGTTCGTTCACTGGGCGATGTCCACTCTCAGCGCGGCGGCGCCGCGCAGGTAGACGTGCTGGATCTGCTGGCGGGGGCGGTCGGTGGCCACGTGGGCCATCAGCCGGACGACCCGGGGCAGCGCCCCGGGCACGTCGATCTCGCTGGCGCAGATCAGCGGCACGTCGTGGAAGCCGAGCTTGCGGGCGGCGAGCGCGGGGAACTCCGCGGTGAGGTCGGGAGTGGCCGTGAAGATCACGCTGATCACCTCGTCGGTGGTCAGCCTGTTGCGCTCCATGACCTCGCTGACCAGCTCGGTCACTCCCTCGAGGATCGCCTCCCGATCGTTGGAATCGATCTGGACGGCGCCCCGGATGGCCCGCACCATGGCTTTCCCCTCTCGCAGGGCGTCCGGTCGTGCTCCGCTTCCCGTCAGGCTACATTCCCACGGTGGCGTAGAGTTCGCCGACCTCCACGAGGGTGAGCGCGCGCAGGGTGCCCGGCTTGAGCCGGCCGAGCTTGACCGGCCCGAACTCGATGCGGGCCAGGTCGATCACGTTGTGACCGGCGAGCTCCAGCATGCGCCGCACGACGTGCTTGCGCCCCTCGTGCAGGACGACCTCGACCAGGGCCTGCTGACCGTGCTCCTGCACGATCTTGAACTCGTCGGCCTTGACCAGGCCGTCCTCCAGCTCGACGCCCGACTTCAGCCGGCGGCCCAGGTCGCGCGGAATGGGCCCGGGCACCTTGGCCCAGTACTTCTTCTGCACGCCGAAACTCGGGTGGGTCAGCCGGTGGGCCAGCTCGCCGTCGTTGGTGAGGATGATCAGGCCCTCGGTCTCGGTGTCCAGGCGCCCGACGTGGAACAGCCGCTCGGTGCGGTCGGCCACGTAGTCGGCCAGCGACGGACGGCCCTCGGGGTCGGACATGGTGCTGACGACGCCGATCGGCTTGTTGATCGCGAAGTAGACCAGGTCGGGGGCGGTGGGGATGCGCTTGCCGTCGACGTGGATGACCTGCTTGGCCGGATCGACGCGGGCGCCGAAGCGCCGCACGACCTGGCCGTCCACGGTGACCCGTCCCTCGCCGATCATCTCCTCGCAGGTGCGCCGCGCCGCGACGCCGGCCTGGGCGAGGACCTTCTGCAGCCGGATGCCGTCGGGCACCTCGGTGGTGTCGCGCTCGTCGGTGTAGCCGGCGGGGAAGAAATCGGGGTCGCGCAGCGGCTGGCGGGCGGTCTTGAACGCGCCGCCGCGCTCGGGACGGGCGGCCTGCCCGCGCCCGGCCGGGGCTCCGGAGCGCGTCGCCTTGCCGCGCGCCGCGGGAGCGCCGCCACGACCGGCCGCGTCGCGGCCCGCGGGCGCGGCGCCACGGCCGAAGCGGTCCTGCGCCCGGCCGCCCTCGGGGCGGCCGTAGCGGCCACGGGTGCCGGCGGACGAGCCGCCGAGCGAGCCGCCGATGGTCTGCACCTCGTCGCGCCGGCCCTCACGCCGGTCGTCGCGCCCGTACCGGCCGCCGGAGCCGCCGGCGAAACGGCCCTCGTCGCGGACGGGCCGGTCGCGGCCGGTCTCGTCCCTGCCGTAGCGCTCGCGGGAGCCGCCGCGCCCGGCGCGCGGAGCCGCGCGGTCGTCGTCGCGGAAGGAACCCCGGCGGTCGTCGCCGAAGGAACCACGCCGCTCGTCACTCCGGAACGGAGGACGCCGATCGTCGCCGCGCGGGGCACCGCCCCGGTCATCGCGGAAGGAGCTCCTGCGGTCATCGCCGCGGGACGAACCGCCCCGGTCGTCGCGGAAGGAACCCCGGCGGTCGTCGCCGAAGGAACCACGCCGCTCGTCACTCCGGAACGGAGGACGGCGGTCATCGCCGCGAGGCGAACCGCCCCGGTCGTCGCGGAAGGAGCCCCGGCGGTCGTCACCACGGGACGAACCGCCCCGGTCGTCGCGGAACGAGCCCCGGCGGTCGTCGCCGAAGGAGCCGCGCCGCTCGTCGCCCCGGAACGGGGCACGGCGGTCGTCGCCGGACGCCCCGCCTCGGTCGTCGCCCGGCCTGCCGTATCGCGCGCGAGAGCCGCTCTGGCCGCCTCCTCGCGGGCCGCCTCCGCTCCGGAAGCCGCCGGAGCCGCCACGGGCTCCGGCCCCTCCACGGGAGCCTGAGGCGCCGCCGGGGGCGCCGCCGCGTCCTCGACCGCGTCCATCACCGGACGGGGTACCACGCCTGTTGTTCACTTCTGATGCTCCTCTAGGTTTTCCACGTCGTCGGGGAGGAACGGGGCGAGCGCGGGCAGCTCGTCGAGGCTCCGCAGCCCCAGCCTCTCCAGGAAGTACGAGCTCGTGCGGTAGAGCACCGCCTGGCTCTCGGGATCGGTGCCGGCCTCCTCGACCAGCCCGCGCGCCGCCAGCGTGCGCATGACGCCGTCGCTGTTGACCCCTCGTACGGCGGCGACCCTCGCCCGGCTCACCGGCTGGCGGTAGGCCACGACCGCGAGGGTCTCCAGGGCGGCCTGCGTCAGACGGGCCTGCTGCCCGTCGCGGACGAAGCGCTCCACCACCGCGGCGCACCCGGCCCGCGTGTAGAGACGCCATCCTCCGGCGACCTCCCGCAGGTCGAAACCCCGCCCGTCGGCGGTGTATTCCGCCGACAGCTCGCGCAGGGCCTCGGCGACCTCGCGCGAGGGGCGTTCGAGCACCTGGGCCAGGGTGACCTCGGCGACCGGTTCGTCGACGACGAGCAGGATGGCCTCCAGGCCGGCCCGCAGGCCCGGCTCGGCGGTCTCGCCGGCGGGGACGGGCGCGTCGCCGGGCGGGCGCCCGGCGTCAGGACTCATCGGCTGCATCTTCGCTCTCTCGGCCTTCGGGGTGCGGCCGGCCGCCGGCGTCGTCGCCGTCCTGCCGGTCGCGGTCGCCCGCGGGGCCCTCGTCGTAGTCGTCGACCACCGCGACGTCTCCGTCGTCGGCGCCCGTCCAGGTCACGTGCAGATCTCCGAGCGGCTCTATCTGCTCGAAGGAGACCGCGGCCTCCCGGTAGAGCTCAAGGACGGCCAGGAAGCGCGCGATGACCTCGAAGGTGCCCGCGCAGTCGGCGGTCAGGGCCCGGAACGTCGCGGTGCGCACGCGCCGGAGCCGCTGCACAAGGATAGCCGCTTGCTCGCGGACGTTGGCGACCGGTTGGTAGATGTGGGCGGTGGACACCGACGGCGCGGCCTTCGGCGTGAACACCCTCGCCGCGATCTTGGCCAGCCGCTCGGGGCCGATGCCGAGCACCAGTTCGGGCAGCAGCCCCGCGAACTGCGGCTCCATGGGCACCGACCGGGGGAAGCGCAGGGCCTCCTCGGCCATCCGGCCGGCGAAGACCTTCGCGACCTCCTTGTAGGCGCGGTACTGCAGCAGGCGGGCGAACAGCAGGTCGCGGGCCTCCAGCAGCGCCAGGTCCTCCTCGTCCTCCACCTCGCCCGTGGGCAGCAGGCGGGCGGCCTTGAGGTCCAGGAGAGTGGCGGCGACGAGCAGGAAGTGGCTGGCCAGGTCCAGGTCCCACTCGGGGCCGCGGGAGCGGATGTGCGCGATGAACTCGTCGGTCACCTGGTGCAGGGACACCTCGGTGATGTCGAGCTTGTGCTTGGAGATCAGCGCGAGCAGCACGTCGAAGGGGCCTTCGAAGACCTCCAGGTGCACCTGGAAGGCGTCCGGCCTGGCCTGGGCCGTCTCGGGCTCTGGGGTCACCGGCCCATTGTCCCGCACGGCGGCCGCCGCCGCGCGGGACCGCCCTCACGGCCGGCGGTGCGGACCGGTCGGCGGTGCGGGCGGATCAGCCCTCCTGTGACCAGCGGGCCAGGACCTCGCGAGCCAGCTCGCGGTAGGCGGTGGCGCCCATGGAGGCGGAGTCGAACTGGGTGATCGGCTCGCCGGCGAGGGTGGCGTCGGGGAACCGGACGGTGCGGTTGATCACCGTGTGGAAGACCTTGTCGCCGAAGCCCTGCATGATCGTCTGGAGCACCTCGCGCGCGTGCAGCGTGCGCGGGTCGTACATGGTGGCCAGGATGCCGTCGATCTCGAGGTTCTTGTTCAGGCGCTCCTGCACCTTGGTGATCGACTCCATCAGCAGGGCGACGCCCCGCAGCGCGAAGAACTCGCACTCGAGCGGCACCATGACGCTGTGCGCGCAGGTCAGCGCGTTGACCGCCAGCAGGCCGAGCGAGGGCTGGCAGTCGATCAGGCAGATGTCGTAGTGCGGGAGCAGCGGCTCCAGCGAGCGGCCGAGGGCGTACTCGCGGGCCACCTCGTTGACCAGCCGGATCTCGGCGCCGGACAGGAAGATGTTGCTGGGCAGCAGGTCCATGTTCTCGACGCTGGTGGCCAGCAGGACGTCCTCGGCGGTGACGTCCTGCTCTTCCATGATCAGGTCGTAGATGGTCGCCTCGAGCGGGCGCGGGTCGATGCCCAGACCGACCGAGAGCGCGCCCTGCGGGTCGAAGTCGACGAGCAGGACCTTCTGCCCGCACTCGGCGAGCGAGGCCCCGAGGTTGATCGTCGTGGTGGTCTTGCCGACGCCGCCCTTCTGGTTGACCATGGCCACGACCCTCGCGGGGCCGTGCGTGGTCGGGGGCACCGGATCTGGGAAGACGGGACGCGGCCGGCCGGTGGGACCAAGGATCCCGTCGCTCCTGGTGTCACCCCATCCACCCTCGGGGGCACCGGGAATCTCCCGGATTGAAGCGTCTGTGGTCGCAGTCACCAGTTGAACCTCCCTGACGGCCCCGAACCGGACCGTCCGGACGGACACTATGGGGTGGGCACGTAAGCGGCAAGGCGACGCGCCCGAGAGCTATGAAGTTGGACGATCGGCCCCGTCTTGGACCGCCGCGTAGGCCGCGCGGAGCCGGTCGACCCCGACGAGGGTGTAGACCTGGGTGGTCGCGACCGAGGCGTGGCCGAGCAGTTCCTGGACAACCCTAACGTCCGCTCCTCCGTCGAGGAGGTGAGTTGCGAACGAATGGCGCAACATGTGCGGCGAGACACCGGTCAGTCCGGCCCGCTCGGCGGCCGACCGCAGCACCTCCCAGGCCCCCTGGCGGGTGAGCCGGCCTCCGCGGGCGTTGAGGAACAGCGCCGCGCCGCCGCCCCCCTGCGCCCAGATCAGCGGCCGTGCCCGCGTCAGGTAGGCGCCGAGGGCCTCGCGGGCGAACCGGCCGATCGGCACCACGCGGGCGCGCCCGCCCTTGCCCCGCAGCCGCACCCGCTCGGGCTCCACGTCCTCCACGGTCATCCCCACGGCCTCGGAGATGCGCGCCCCCGTGCCGTACAGGACCTCCAGCAGGGCCCGGTTGCGGTGGGTCAGCGGCGCGTCCTTCGGCCCGGCGGCGGCGATGAGCCGCTCGACCTCGGCCACCCCGATCGCCTTGGGCAGGTGACGCAGCCGGCTCGGCGGGTGCACCTCGCGCGCGGGGTCGTGCGCCGTCATCCCCTCGCGCGCGGCGAACCGGTGAAGCCCGCGCACGGCGGAGACGGCCCTGGCGGCCGAGCTGGCCACCAGGGCGGGATGACGCTCGTCGCCCTCGCGCAGGGCCGTCAGGAACGCCTCGACGTCCGCCTCGGCCACCTGGGCCAGGGACGGGCACCCGCGCGAGCGCAGGTGCTCCAGATAGCGCCGGAGGTCACGCCGGTAGGAGGCGAGGGTGTTGACCGCCAGGCCCCGCTCCACCGCGAGGTGGGAGAGATAGGCGGCGGACACGGCCTCGGCGTCGGCGTGTGCGCTCAGGACGGGACCTCCTGTCAGGCCTCCTCGGCGTCGGCGGGACGCAGGGTGGTGAAGCCGTCCGGCAATGCGGCGTACGCGGCGAGAATACCCGCGACGGCGGGACCATTGTGGATCATTCCGCTCAGCGTCTTATGCACGGCTTCGAGCAGCGGAACCCATACGACGGGCATGTCCACCTCCTCGTGCCGGCGCTCGAACGCCATCTCCTCCTCGGGGATCGCCTCCAGATCGCGGGCCAGGAAGACGCGGATGCGCTCGTCGGACATGCCCGGCGAGGTGAAGGTGTCCAGCAGCGTGTGCCAGGTCTTGGCCCGGTAGCCGGACTCCTCGGCCAGCTCGCGCACCGCGCACTCGACCGGCGGCTCGCCCCTGACGTCCCGGATGCCGGCGGGCAGCTCCCACAGCAGCTTGCGCACGGGATGGCGGTACTGCCGCAGCAGCAGCACCCGGTCGTCCTCGTCGAGCGCGACGACGGCGACCGAACCAGGGTGCACGACGTAGTCGCGCTCGGCGACCTCGTCGCCGGGCATGCTGACGGTGTCGGTGCGCACCGTGATCACCCGCGCCGTGAGGTGGACGCGCTCGCCCCGCACCTCCCAGGAGGAGGGCACGTCCTGGACGTCCTCGGTGCTCAGGTCGCGGGCGGGCGGGCGGCCCGGGGCGGCGCTCACGCGCCCCGCCCGGCCTTGGCGGCGGCCTCGCGCACGTCGGCGTAGGTCAGCGCCGCGTCGATCAGGCCGCGGAACAGCGGGTGCGCGCGGGTCGGGCGGGACCGGAACTCCGGGTGCGCCTGGGTGCCGACGAAGAACGGGTGCGTGTCGGCGTCCAGCTCGGCGTACTCCACGAGCCTTCCGTCCGGGGACAGCCCGGAGAACACCATGCCGACCTTCTCCAGCGGTTCGCGGTAGGCGTTGCCGACCTCATAGCGGTGGCGGTGGCGCTCGCTCACCGTTCCGGTGCCGTACAGCCCCCGCACGATCGACCCCTCGGCGAGCCGGGCGGGGTACAGGCCGAGCCGCATGGTGCCGCCCATGTCGCGCTCGCCCGCCACCACGTCCTCCTGGTCGGCCATGGTGCTGATCACCGGGTCGGCGGTCTCGGGGTCGAACTCGGTGCTGTCGGCGCCCTCGATGCCGGCCAGGTTGCGGGCGGCCTCGATGACCATGCACTGCATGCCCAGGCAGATGCCGAGCAGCGGGACCTGCCGCTCGCGGGCGTGCCGCACCGCGCCGAGCTTGCCCTCGATGCCGCGCACGCCGAAGCCGCCGGGGATGAGCACGCCGTCCACGCCGTCGAGCTCGCGCTCGGCGCCCTCGGGGGTCTCGCAGTCGTCGCTCTTGACCCAGCGGATGTTGACCCGCGCGTCGCAGGCGAACCCGCCGGCGCGCAGCGCCTCGGTGACCGACAGGTAGGCGTCGGGCAGGTCGATGTACTTGCCCACCAGCGCGATCGTGACCTCCTTGGCCGGGCGGTGCACCCGGCGCAGGAGCTGGTCCCACTCGTGCCAGTCGACGTCGCGGAACGGCAGGCCGAGGCGGCGGATCACGTAGGCGTCCAGGCCTTCGGAGTGCAGGACCTTCGGGATGTCGTAGATGCTCGGCGCGTCCACGGCCGACACCACGGCGTCCTCGTCCACGTCGCACATGAGGCTGATCTTGCGCTTGAGCGAGGTGGTGATGGGCCGGTCGGAGCGGCAGACGATGGCGTCGGGCTGGATGCCGATGCTGCGCAGCGCGGCGACCGAGTGCTGGGTCGGCTTGGTCTTCAGCTCGCCGCTCGGGCCGATGTACGGCAGCAGCGAGACGTGCAGGAAGAAGACGTTGTCCCGGCCGACCTCGTGGCGGACCTGGCGCACGGCCTCGAGGAAGGGCAGCGACTCGATGTCGCCGACGGTGCCGCCGACCTCGGTGATGACCACGTCCACGTCGGGGCCGGCCATGCCGCGGATGCGGTCCTTGATCTCGTTGGTGATGTGCGGGATCACCTGGACGGTGTCGCCGAGGTACTCCCCGCGCCGCTCCTTGGCGATGACGTTGGAGTACACCTGGCCGGTGGTGACGTTGGCCGAGCCGTGCAGCTCGGTGTCCAGGAACCGCTCGTAGTGACCCACGTCCAGATCGGTCTCGGCGCCGTCGTCGGTGACGAAGACCTCGCCGTGCTGGAAGGGGTTCATGGTGCCGGGGTCGACGTTGAGGTAGGGGTCCAGCTTCTGCATGGTGACCCGCAGGCCGCGGAGCTTCAGCAGGCGCCCCAGGCTCGAGGCTGTCAGCCCTTTGCCGAGACTGGAGGCGACGCCTCCGGTGACGAACAGATGCTTGGTGTTTGCGGCGCTGCGCAAGGAGGGTCTCCCGTGGTCCGTTCTGATCGTGGCCGTCCGACGGGCGACCTCGTGTCCACGGGCTCTCAGGATATCAAAGGACGCTCGCGAAGTGCCCGAACGGTCCGGGGCGTCCGTTCCCTGCATGCTAACCAAGCGGTAACTTTTCCGGTTATGTCACCCCGTGATGCACTACGCCGGATCATCAACGGCCTCATCCACCGCGCGTGGGCCGCGATCCGCGCGACCGGAGCGGTCACGCCCAAGACCCCGGCCGGGTACCGCTTCCGCCGCCTCGGCGAGGGGGCGTGCCTGTCGTTCCCGCAGGGAGCGATCTTCGGGGAGGCGTGGATCGAGATCGGCGACCACACGCTGGTCGGGGAGCGCGTCTCCATCTCGGCCGGCATGGGACCGGGGGTCGACCTCGGCCCCCGCTCGATCGTCCGCGTCGGCGGCGGCTGCTCCATCGGGCGCGGCAGCCACATCGTCGGCCACCAGTCGATCGACATCGGCGACGACGTGTTCACGGGACCGTACGTCTACATCACCGACCAGAACCACGTGTACGACGACCCCGAGCTGCCCATCGGCCGCCAGTGGCCGCGCAACAACCCGGTGTCCATCGGGTCCGGCTCCTGGATCGGCGCCGGGGCGGTCATCCTGCCCGGCACCCGCATCGGCAGGCAGTCGGTCGTCGCCGGCGGCGCGGTGGTGCGCGGCGAGTTCCCCGACCACTGCGTCATCGCCGGCGTCCCGGCCCGCGTCGTGCGCCGCTACACCCCCGAAACCGGCTGGCACTCCCCCTCCGAGGCTCCGCCGCCCCCCGGTGACTCCCCTTCTCCGGCCGACCTCGCGGCCCCGGAGATCCTCCCGGCGCCGGTCTCCGAGCGGGCCGCCTCGCTGCCCACCACCTGACCGCCGGCCGCCCGGCACGCATCGTCCGGTAACGGACCTGGACCGGGGCGGTCGCGCGGGTTACCGTCGCGGCATGCGGACGGGAATCAGTGACATGTTCGGGGTCGAGTTCCCTCTGTTCGCCTTCAGCCACTGCCGGGACGTGGTGGCCGCGGTGACCAACGCGGGCGGGTTCGGCGTCCTCGGCGCGGCGGCCCACTCCCCCGAGCAGCTCGACCGCGAGCTGTGCTGGATCGACCGGCAGGTGCGCGGCCGGCCCTACGGCGTGGACGTGCTCGTCCCCGCGCGCATCGACCGGGCGGCGGCCGACCCCGCCGAGCGGCTGCTCGACCACATCCCCGAGGTCCACCGCGACTTCGTCACCCACCTGTTCGCCAAGTACGGCGTGGGCAAGGGCAAGCCCTTCACGCTCGGCTCGGTCGGCGGCCACGCCGACGAGGTCGGGCGCCGGGTCACGCACTCCGGCGCGACCGGTCTGGTCGACGTGGCGCTCCGGCACCCGATCCGCCTGATCGCCAGCGCGCTCGGCCCGCCGCCCCCGGCCATGGTCGCCAAGGCCCGCGCCGCCGGAGTGCCGATCGCCGCGCTGGTCGGCACGGTCGAGCACGCCCGCCGCCAGGTCGCCGAGGGAGCCGACCTGATCGTCGCCCAGGGCACCGAGGCCGGCGGGCACACCGGCGAGGTGTCCACGATGGTGCTCGTCCCCCAGGTCGTGGACGCCGTGGCGCCGATCCCGGTGCTCGCGGCGGGCGGGGTGGCGAACGGCCGGCAGATGGCCGCGGCGATGGCCCTCGGCGCCGAGGGCGTGTGGTGCGGCTCGGTCTGGCTCACCACCGAGGAGGCCGAGACCCCCTCGGTCGTCAAGCGCAAGATGCTCGCCGCCACCTCCCTGGACACCGTGCGGTCGCGGGCGCGCACCGGCAAGCCGGCGCGGCAGCTCGTCTCGGCCTGGACCACCGAATGGGACGAGGCCCCAGAGAGTCCCGGGCCGCTGCCGATGCCCCTGCAGATGCTCCTCGCCGAGGGGGCTCTGGCCCGCATCGGCGACGCGGCCGAGAACGGCGAGCCGGGCGCCCGGGAACTGGCGAACTACTTCGTCGGCCAGGTCGTCGGCCAGCTCGACCAGGTCAAACCGTCCCGCCAGGTCGCCTACGAGATCATCGAGGAGTTCGCCTCGGCCGTCGACCGGCTGCGGCGCATCACCGGCGCCTGATCCCGCCGCCGCCCGTTCGAACATTCACACGACTTCGCGGCGCCGTGCTTGACGGCGGGAACGATGGGCATCTGCTCATTCGTCTTCTCCATCGGAAAGCATGGAAAGGTGGAGGTTCGATGCTCGCGGCGCTGACCGGTCTCGGGCTGTCCACGGCCGCGGGGCTCAACGCCTACATCCCGCTGCTGGTGGTCGGCCTGCTGGCCAATTTCACGAACGCCGTCCGGCTGCCGCACGACTACGCGTGGCTGACCAACGGGTGGGTGCTGGCCATCATCGGGGTGCTGCTGGTGGCCGAGATGGTGCTCGACAAGGTGCCGGTCGTCGACCACGTCAACGACATGATCCAGACGGCCGTGCGTCCCGCCGCCGGCGGCGTGGCCTTCAGCGCCACACAGGCGGCCTCGCAGCTCGACCACTCCACCTGGATGGCGCACAACCCCTGGGTGAGCTGGGTGCTCGGCATCGGCGTCGCCCTGGCGGTGCACGTGATGAAGGCCACGGCCCGGCCGGTCGTCAACGTCTCCACCGCGGGCGTCGGAGCCCCGGTGGTCAGCACCATGGAGGACGCCGGGTCGCTGGGCATGAGCCTGGTCGCCGTCTTCTTCCCGGTGCTGGTCGTCGTGGGGCTGGTCGTGCTGGCCGTCCCGGCCTGGTGGGCCTTCCGCCTCCTGCGCCGGCGCCGCGCCCGCAAGATGGCATCCCGCCTCCCGCAACCCTCGTGACCACCCCGCCACCACGGGACCACGCGGCGATCGGGATCCACCGCGGCCGGCTGCGGACCGGCACCGGTTCGCAGGCGGACGTCGAGCTCGATCTTCGCAAGGTCATCCGTTGGCCGGGCGCCGCCGGCGACGTCGAACACCCGGCCGAGGCCCGCGTGAGCGCGGGGCCTCGGCCGCTCGGTGGACGGTGGTCAGTGGACGGTCGTCAGCGGACGGCGGATCAGTGGACGCCGGCCTCCCGCATGTCGCGGACTTCGCGTTTGAGCTCCTTGATCTCGTCGCGGAGACGGGCGGCGACCTCGAACTGCAGGTCGGCCGCGGCGGTGTGCATCTGCTCGGTCAGCGACTGGACCAGCGACTCCAGCTGGGCCCTCGGCATCTCGCCGGCGATGGCCTTGGCGTGCTGGCCGGTCTGGCGGGCGCTCAGCCCCGGGACCGGCGCCTTGCCGCGGCTCTGCTGGCGGCCGCCGCCGAGGAGCTGCTCGGTGTCGGCGTCCTCCCGGACGAGGGAGTCGAGGATGTCGGCGATCTTCTTGCGCAGCGGCTGCGGGTCGACGCCGTTCGCCTCGTTGTAGGCGACCTGCTTGGCCCGGCGCCGGTTGGTCTCCTCGATCGCGCGCTCCATCGAGGGCGTGACCCGGTCGGCGTACATGTGGACCTGGCCGGAGACGTTGCGCGCCGCGCGGCCGATCGTCTGGATCAGGGAGGTCTCGCTGCGCAGGAAGCCCTCCTTGTCGGCGTCGAGGATGGCCACCAGCGACACCTCGGGCAGGTCGAGGCCCTCGCGCAGCAGGTTGATGCCGACCAGGACGTCGAACTCGCCCATGCGCAGCTCGCGGAGCAGCTCGATGCGGCGCAGCGTGTCGACCTCGCTGTGGAGGTAGCGCACGCGGATGCCGAGCTCGAGGAGGTAGTCGGTGAGGTCCTCCGACATCTTCTTGGTCAGGGTGGTGACCAGGACCCGCTCGTCCTTCTCGGCGCGCTCGCGGATCTCGTGGACCAGGTCGTCGATCTGCCCCTTGGTCGGCTTGACGACCACCTCGGGGTCGACCAGGCCCGTGGGGCGGATGACCTGCTCGACGACCTCGCCCTTGCTGCGGCCGAGCTCGTAGGGCCCCGGCGTGGCGGACAGGTAGACGGTCTGCCCGATGCGCTCGAGGAACTCCTCCCACTTGAGCGGGCGGTTGTCCATGGCCGAGGGCAGGCGGAAGCCGTGGTCGACCAGGGTGCGCTTGCGCGAGGCGTCGCCCTCGTACATCGCGCCGATCTGCGGCACGGTCTGGTGGGACTCGTCCAGGACCAGGACGAAGTCCTCGGGGAAGTAGTCGAGCAGGGTGTTGGGCGCGGTGCCCGCCTCGCGGCCGTCGATGTGCCGCGAGTAGTTCTCGATGCCGGAGCAGGTGCCGACCTGGCGCATCATCTCGATGTCGTAGGTGGTGCGCATGCGCAGCCGCTGGGCCTCCAGCAGCTTGCCCTGCTTCTCCATGGTGGCCAGGGTCGCGGCCAGCTCGGCCTCGATGTCGCCGATCGCGCGCTCCATGCGCTCGGGGCCGGCGACGTAGTGGGAGGCGGGGAAGATGTAGAGCTCCTCGTCCTCGGTGATGACCTCTCCGGTGAGCGGGTGGAGCGTCGCCAGCTTCTCGATCTCGTCGCCGAACATCTCGATGCGGACGGCGAGCTCCTCGTACTGCGGGATCACCTCGACGGTGTCGCCGCGCACGCGGAAGGTGCCCCGGGTGAAGGACAGGTCGTTGCGGGCGTACTGCATGTCGACCAGGCGGCGCAGGAGCTGGTCGCGCTCGATCTGCTGGCCGACCTTGAGCCGGACCATACGGTCGACGTACTCCTGCGGGGTGCCGAGGCCGTAGATGCACGACACCGAGGCCACCACGACGGTGTCGCGGCGGGTCAGCAGCGAGTTGGTCGCCGAGTGCCGCAGCCGGTCGACCTCGTCGTTGATCGAGGAGTCCTTCTCGATGTAGGTGTCGGTCTGCGGGACGTACGCCTCGGGCTGGTAGTAGTCGTAGTAGGAGACGAAGTACTCGACCGCGTTGCCGGGCAGCATCTCGCGAAGCTCGTTGGCGAACTGCGCGGCGAGCGTCTTGTTCGGCTGCATCACCAGAGCGGGGCGCTGGAGCCGCTCGATGAGCCAGGCCACGGTGGCGGTCTTGCCGGTGCCCGTGGCGCCCAGCAGGACGTTGTCCTTCTCCCCGGCCTTGACCCGCCGCTCGAGCTCGGCGATCGCCGTCGGCTGGTCGCCCGAGGGGGTCATGTCGGTGACGACCTGGAAAGGCGCCACCCTGCGCTGCAAATCTGTTACCGGCCTCACATCTCCATAACCTACGCGCCGCCACCGACAATTCCGCCGCCGCGACGGCGGCCGGCCGCGATCGGCGTCGCGAAGCCCGGCACTGGCCTCCGGTTTACCCTCCCGTTACCATGACCACGGGGCTTACTGATCGTCGAGGCGGGGCGGGCGCCATGGAGCGCATGGGCAGGTTCGTTGCTTGGGTCGGCAAGAACGCCGACGGCGTCATCGCCCTGGTGCTGGCGGTCTTCATCGCCTTCCTCGGCCTGACCGCGAGCGACGAGATCATGGGCCAGCCCAAGAGCGAGCTGATCAGCGGGGTGACCCTGCTCGTGCTGGGCCTGCTCACCGCGGCGATCCTGCGCGACCGGTGGCGGCAGGAGCCCATGGAGGAGACGATCAAGGAGAACTTCCGCACGACCTCCGGCGCGCTGGCCGACCTTCCCGCGCGCCTCGACCGGCTCACCCACCTCGAGGCGGTCGTCCAGAGCGCCAAGCGCGTGCTCGACGACCTGCAGGTGGTGCAGGTGCTCAACGGCGCCGACGAGATCGCCGAGGCGCACGCCGAGGCGCGGCGCTCCACCGACCGCTGGTACTTCAAGGGCGGCACGGGCACCTACGTGCGGGCGGTGACCCTCCCCGAGCTGGTCGTGGCCGCCCGCCGCGAGCGCAAGGCCCTGCTCGTGCGCCTGGAGATCATCGACCCCACCCACCTCGGCGTCTGCGAGGCGTACGTGCGCTTCCGCCGGTCGGTGTCCGACGCGCCCGACGGCACCGGCGAGTACTGGACGGTCGACCGCACGCGCAAGGAGTCCTACGCCACCATCCTGGCGGCCTGCTGGTACCGCCAGCGGTTCAGCCTGCTGGACATCCACCTCGGGCTGGCGGCGACCATGACGACGTTCCGGTGGGACCTGTCCGCGAATCATGTGATCATCACGGTGGAGGACCCCAACCGCGCCCTGGTGACCCGGCGCGGCAGCTTCTACTACGACCACTGCGCCACCGAGCTGATCGCGAGCCTCGACCAGGCGAGGCGCGTCCCCCTGGAGTCGGCCAAGGCGACGCAGGTGGGCGAAGAGCCCACCGTCGACGAGGTGCGCAAGCTGTTCGAGGCCCTCGGGCTCGGCCTGCCGAAGGCCTACGGCGACCGCGACGTGGTCGAGATCATCCGCAAGGCCATCCGCGCGAAGAACCCCTACTCGGCATGAGGCCCGCGTGAGGTACGACGACCTGTACGAGGAGCTGGCGTCGGGCGCGGCGCCCCGCGCCCTCCCCGCCCGGGTGCTGCGCCTGCTGCGGGGCATCGCGGCGGGCCGGTCGGCGATCAGAGCGGTGCGCCATCCGCTCGGGTTCCTGTGCCTGCCGGTCGAGCGCAGCGGCGAGCACGGCGTGTGCGTGCACATCTGGTCGGCCGACGTGCCGAGCGTCGCCACCACCACCTCCGGCGTCCACTGCCACAGCTGGGATCTGATCAGCTATGTCCTGTTCGGCCAGGTGCGCAATGAACTGGCCACGGTGGCCGACCGCGCCGCCGGAGCCTCCCACCGGGTGTTCGAGGTGGTCAGCGCGGGTGATGTGGACAGCATCCGCCCCACCGGGCGCACCGTCTCCTACGCGCCGGGGGCGTCGTCGATCTACGGCGCCGGCGAGGTCTACACCCTGCGCGCCGGGGTGTTCCACCGCAGCGTGATCCCCGAGGGCACCGACACCGCCACGATCGCGCTGGGCAACGGGCGTCCGGGCATGGCCGATCTGTCCCTCGGGCCGCTTGGCACGCGCCCCCACCGGGTGGTCCGGCGCCGCTGCGACGATGAGGAGACCGCGCGGGCCGCCCGGCTGGCCGCGGAGCACCTGGCGCGAGCATAGGAGGGTCCAGATGGATCTCGAACACGCCCGGCGGGTGGCCGTGGAGGCCGCGGAGGCCGCGGGAACGCTGCTGCGGGAACGGGCCTCGGGCACGTTCGCGATCCGCGCCAAGAACGGCGGCGACCTGGTCACCGACCTGGACGTCGCCGCCGAGAAGCTCCTGCTGGAGCGCATCCAGGCCGCCTTCCCCGCGCATCGCGTGGTGGCCGAGGAGTCCGGCGCGTCCGGGGACGCGGGCGCCGACTGGACATGGTTCGTCGACCCGCTCGACGGCACCAACAACCTGGCGATCGGCCTGCCGCTGTACGTGGTCGGGCTCGCGTTGTGCCATCAGGGGCTGCCGCGGCTCGGCGTCGTCCACGACCCCGTCGGCGGGCAGACCTGGTCGGCGGTGCGGGGGCAGGGCGCGCTCGGCCCCCGCGGGCCGGTGCGCCGCCCACAGCGCCCGGCGGGGACGCACGGGCCGGTGCTGGCCTGGACCCAGGGGCACGAGGTGGTCCGCGACGATCCGGCCATGCGGTCGCTGAAGGCGGCGCTCGACCTGCGGGCGCGCAGAGTGCTGCAACTGTGGGCCCCGCTGCTGGGCTGGGTGATGCTCGCGCGGGGCGACATCGACGCGGTGGTGGGCTACCGCGCCGAGGCGGTCGACCTGCCCGGGGGCCTGCTGATCGCGCAGGAGGCGGGCCTGTGCGTGCGGGGGTTCGACGGCAGGCCCTTCGACGGGCGCACCGACCTGCCCGCGCACCGCCGCAACTTCGTCGCCGCCGGCCCCGAGCTGATGGACGACCTGCTCGGGCTGGTCGCCGCCGCTACGCGGTGAGCAGCAGCGCCGTGATCGTGGCGGCGATGCCGGCGGCGCACAGGCCGACCCCGGTGAGCACGAACTTGAGCAGGGGCACCTTCACGGCGCGGCGGCGGCACCACTCGAACCACAGCAGCGTCGCCAGCGACCCCCACGGGGTGATCACCGGCCCGACGTTGGTGCCGATGAGCAGCGAGAGCAGCTGGTCGTGGTTGGCCGGGGGGATCACCCGCTCGCCGGCGTAGTAGGCGGGCAGGTTGTTGACCAGGTTGGACAACCCTGCGCCGGCCGCGGCGGCGCGGTAGTCGCCCGCGGTGTCGCCCGTGCCGCCGATGATCGCGCGCATGAGGTCGTCGAGCCCGTACCTGCTCAGCGTGGGCACCACGAGGAACAGCCCGGTCACGAAGACCAGCAGCTGCCAGGGGAACAGCCCCCAGGTCAGCTTGGAGCGGTCGCGCCACGCGAAGGCCGCGATCACCAGGACGGCCGCCACCGCCGCGGCCGCGCCGATCTGGACGCCGGCGAGGATGGCCGCGATGAACAGCAGGCAGGCGCCGCCCGCGACGAAGAACAGCACCCGGTCGCCCACCGGGGCCGGGGACGGCGGCTGGTACCGGTCGGCGCCCCGCTCGCCGCGCCGCCAGTAGAAGACCCACAGGAACAGCATGGTCACGGCGATGGAGGCGACCTGCGGCGCCCACATGCGCACGGCGAAGTCGCGGGTGGACAGCCCGACCCGGTCCATGGCGAGCAGGTTGGTCAGGTTGGAGACCGGCAGCAGCAGGCTCGCGGTGTTGGCCAGCCAGATGGTGGTCATCGCCAGGGGCAGGGTGGCGATGCGCGCGCGGGGCGCCAGGGCCAGCATGACGGGCGTGAGCAGCACCGCCGTGGTGTCCAGGTTCAGAAATATCGTGACAAATGATGCGAAAGCCGTGCAGAGCAGGAAAAGGGCGGCATAGTTGCCTCGTCCGATGATCGCGAGCCGGCCGGCGAGGACGTCGAAGACGTCGGCCTCCTTGGCCAGCTCGGCCAGCACGATGACCGCCGCCAGGAAGAGCAGCAGCGGCCCGATGCGCCGCACGTTGGCGAGGGCCTCCTCCGCGGGCAGCAACCCGGTGGCCACACATGCCAGGCCCACGGCGAGCACCCCGAGCCGGACCCAGTCCAGCACCGCCAGCCGCCGTATCACGCTGGCCATGATCGCATACCCATGAGAGATCGAAATCCTCCAAAGCCCCGGCGCAGCAGAGGATAATGGCTCCCCTGACGGCACGCCGCCCCGGGGCGGCCCTGACGGGCGGTTCCGATGAGCGGTTCTGATGAGCCGTACTGACGGGCGGGACCGACGGGCGACGCGGACGGGCCGTCGCGGCGAGCCGGGAGGCACGCCGGGGCGAGCGCGGGAAAGGGCGTCGAGCACAGGGCGGTCACGCCGGGGGTCACGCCGGGTGGCGCAGGCGAGCGATGGGAGTCCGCATGGACGGTGGCGACGGCGCGCGGATCGACATCTTCGTCAGCTACTCCCCCGCCGACGAGCGGTGGGCGGGCTGGATCGCCTGGCAGCTGGAGACCGCCGGATACCGCACCATGCTCCAGGCGTGGGACTTCGTCCCGGGCACCAACTTCGTCGACTTCATGGACCGTGGCGTCAGCCAGGCCAAGCTGATGGTGGCGGTGCTGTCCAACAACTACCTCGGGTCCCGCTTCGGACGGCAGGAGTGGCTCACCGCCTTCCGCGCCGACCCCGACAACCCCGGCAACCGGCTGGTGACGATCCGCGTCGAGGAGTGCCCGCTCGAAGGGCTGCTGTCGACGATCACGTGGGTCGACCTGGTCGGCGTGACCGAGGCCGGGCAGGCCAGGTCGCTGCTGCTCGACCGCATCCGGCACACGCTGGCGGGCCGGGCCAAGCCCGCCGAGCAGCCCGGCTTCCCCGGCGGACCGGCCAAGACCATCCCCGGCACCCTGGTGCGGGACGCGGCCGGCGGGCGTCCCGCCCACCAGGGCGCCATCGGCGTTCCCCACCCGGCGGCCGGCGCCGCGATCGGCGTGCCGCTTCCGGGCCCGGACGCCGTGAGCCGCGTCCCGGGCGAGGGCGGGGAGACGCCGGGCGCGCGGCACCGGCGCAGGACGCCCGTGACCCCGCCCGCGTTCCCGGCGGCGGCGCCCGTCCGGCGCGAACGCCAGGCGGTCACGGTGCTGCACGTCGCCGGGCCGCGCTTCGGGCGCGGGCTCGCCGAGGCGGACGAGCCGCTCGGCGCCGGCGAGCTTCAGTCCAGCGTGTGGGCCGATCTGACGCGCCTGGCCGACGCCGGGGTCCCCCGTCCCGACCTGCTGCTGGTCACCGGCGACATCACCGAGTCGGGCAGCGTCCGCGAGTACGGCGAGGCGCTCGCGTTCCTGACCGGGCTGCGCGTGCTCCTCGGCCTCGAACAGCGCAGGCTGGTCATCGTGCCCGGCCCCCGCGACGTCACCAAGGCGGCGAGCCGGGCGTACTTCGCCACCTGCGAGGCAGACGACGTGGCGCCCGAACCGCCCTACTGGCCCAAGTGGCGGCACTACTCCGGCCTGTTCAAGGACCTCTACCAGGGGCTGGCCGACCCCGAGTTCGACAGTGCCCAGCCCTGGAGCCTGTTCGCCGACCCCGAACTGAAGGTCGTGGTCGCCGGGCTCAACTCCACCATGGCCATGAGCCACCGCGAGGAGGACGCCTACGGCCACATCGGGCAGGCCCAGGCCGCCTGGTTCGCCGAGCGCCTGCGGCCGTTCGAGGAGACCGGCTGGCTGCGCGTCGGGGCCGTCGGCCATCCCCCCTCCGCCCTGCGCGACCGGGGCACACTCGAACGGCTGCTCGGCACCCGGCTCAACCTGCTGCTGCACGGCGGCGGCCCCGACGAGGTGGGCCACATCGGCGAGCTGCCCTGCGTGCCGTCCCTCGCGCCGGGGCGCCACCAGATCATCGAGATCACCCCCGACGGCATCCGCCGCTGGGCGCGCGACCGCGAGGAGATCTCCCCGCCGGACGAGATCACCTACGACCGGCGCTCCGTGCACGGCACCTTCCCTCCGGTGAGCGCCGTCGAACGGGCCGCCCTGGACCCTTTGCAGGCCCCTCCGGACTCCGGCGCCGAGCCCGAGCGCGAGGCGAGCCCGTCGAGCCTGCTGCTGGACCGCGTCGCCGAGGTGTGCGAGACGCGCAGCGACCGGGCCAAGATCCGCAAGGTGCCGGGCGAGCCGCCGCACCTGCTGGTCACCGTCGCCGAGGACGGTTTCGTCCGCCAGCAGCTCATCGGCGCGCACGCGGGCCCGGTCTCCGAGGAGGAGGTGTCGGCCTTCCTGCGCCAGGTGCACGCCGCCGGTCTGGAGCACGGCTCCGAGCTGGTGTACCAGGGGCCCGGCCCCTCGCGCGCCGTCCGCGACGACGCCCTGCGGCGCGGCGTGCGGCTGCGCAGCTTCACCGAGTTCCAGGGGCTGCTGGACCTGTCCGACCACGTCGCCGACCAGACGGCGCGGCTGGTGAGCGACCGGCGTTATCCCCCCGGCCTGTACGTCGCGCAGCGCTACCGCGAGGTCGACCGCGCCGGCCACGGCGTCCGCGACGATCTCACCGGCGAGCTGATGCGGCTGCTGGCCGCCGACCACGGCCGGTTCGTGCTGCTGCTCGGCGACTTCGGGCGCGGCAAGACCTTCGCCCTGCGGGAGGTCGCGCGCAGGATCCCCGCCGAGCTGCCCCACCTGACGCCGATCCTCATCGAGCTGCGCGCGCTGGACAAGGCGCATTCGGTGGACGGGCTGGTGGCCGCGCACCTGGCCAACCACGGCGAGGAGCTCATCGACCTCAAGGCCTTCCACTACATGCTGCGCCAGGGCCGCATCGTGCTGCTGTTCGACGGGTTCGACGAGCTGGTCACCCGGGTCACCTACGAGCGCGCGGCCGACCACCTCGACACGCTGCTGCAGGCCGCCGAGGACAAGGCCAAGATCGTGGTGGCCAGCCGCACCCAGCACTTCAAGTCGCACGCCCAGGTGCTGACCGCGCTGGGCGAGCGGGTCGGCACGCTGCCGCACCGGCGGGTGCTCAGCGTCGAGGAGTTCACCCCCGCGCAGGTGCGCGCCTATCTCGCCAACCGGTACGGCGGGGACGAGCGGGCCGCCGCCGACCGCATGAGCCTGCTGACCGGCATCTCCGACCTGCTCGACCTCGCGCAGAACCCCCGCATGCTGAGCTTCATCGCCGACCTGCCCGACGAGCGGCTGCGCGCGGTGGCCCAGGCGGGCGAGGCCATCAGCGCCGCCGGCCTGTACTCGGAGATCCTGGACAACTGGCTGCTGTTCGAGGAGCGGCGCACGCACGTGCCCGGCGCGCCGGGCGGGCTGAGCGCCGAGGAGCTGCGGCGGGCGGCGACCACGCTGGCGCTGCGCCTGTGGGAGAACGGCGAGTCCTACCTGCGGCCGTCCGAGCTCGCCGAGGTCGCCGAGACGCTCGCCGAGCCGGCCGGCGGCCGCCTGCCGGCCGGCCAGACCGCGCACGCGATGGGCACCGGCAGCCTGCTCGTCCGCACCGACGAGGGGCTGTTCGGCTTCATCCACTCCTCGGTGATGGAGTGGATGGTGGCCTGCCACATCGCGCGCACGCTCGGCGAGCACCTCGCGCTGCGCCCGCTGTCGGCGCTGATGGTCGACTTCCTGTGCGACCTGGCCGACACCGGCCGGCTCCAGGCGTGGGCGGCCCGCACGCTCGCCGACCCCGCGGCCGACGACACCGCGCGCGCCAACGCCATCAAGATCACCACCAGACTGCGCACGCCCGCCAGGACCGACCTGCGGGGCGCGCGGCTGCACGGCGAAGACCTGTCCTACCGCGACTTCGCGGGGGTGGACCTCAGCGGCGCCGACCTAACCGACGCCCAGCTCGTGGGCGCCAACCTGACCCGCGCGATCCTGCGCGACGCCCGCCTCAACGGCGCGCGGCTCGACGAGGCCGTCCTCGCGGGCGCCGACCTGCGGGGCGCCGACCTGACCCGCGCCCGGCTCCCCCGGGCCGACCTGCGCGACGTCGCCACCGACGGCGGCCGCTGGGACCGCGCGGCGCTGATCGACGTCACCGCCTCCCCCGCGTTGGCGGCCGCCCCCGCCCTGCGCGGCGCCGCCATCGCCCCGGGCCACCCCGTGACGCCCGAGCTGGCGCCCCCGCTCGTCGGCGTGCCCTACGGCTACCACTTCCAGAGCAGCCGGCTGCCGGAGCCGGTGGCCTACAGCCCCGACGGCGGGCTGCTCGCCTTCGGCAGCGAGGACGGCGGGGTGCTGGTGTGCGACAGCGTCAGCGGATCACCGCTGCGCACACTGCACGGTCACCGGGGGCGGGTGTACAAGGTGGCGTACGGGCCGGGGATGCTCGTCACGGGCGCCGCGGACGGCACCATCCGCATCTGGGACCCCTCCACGGGGGCCGAGCGCCTGGTCATCACCGGGCACGCCGAAGGGGTCTGGCCGGTCGTGCTCAGCCCGTCCGGCGAGCTGGTGGCCGCGGGCGGCGCCGACGGCGTGATGAACGTGTGGTCGGCGGCCACCGGTGAGCCGGTGGCCTCGCTCCCCGGGCACACCACCCCCGTCTACACCGCGGTCTTCCTGCCCGGCAGGCTCGTGACCGGCGACGCGGGGGGCGCCATCCGCGTCTGGGACCTCGCCACCGGGCGGCTCAGCCACCGGCTCACCGGCCACCAAGGCACGGTCTACCGTCTCGCGCTCAGCCCGGACGGCCGCCTGCTGGCCGCGGGCGACCACACCGGAGCGGTCAAGATCTGGGATCCGGCGAGCGGCGATCTGCTGCACGATCTGCGCGGCCACACCGGCCGGGTCTATGCCCTGGACTTCCACCCCTCTGGGGACCTGCTGGTCTCCGGCGACACCTCCGGCGCCGTCCGCCTGTGGGATCCGCGCCGCGGGCGGCCGCAGGGCGCGCTGCCGAGCCACTCCGGCGCGGTCTACCAGGTGCTCTTCGGCCCCGGCGGTGACACGCTCGCCACGGGTGACAGCAACGGTGTGGTGCGCATGTGGGAGCCGGAGACCGGCCGCCAGCGCGCCGAGCTCGCGGGCCACCGCGGGTCGGTGTGGCCGTTCGTCTTCCGCCCGGACGGCCGGCAGCTCGCCACCGCGAGCAACGACGGCACCGCGCGCCTGTGGGACCCCGAGACCGGCCAGTGCCGCCAGACGCTGCGCGGCCACGGGCGCCGCATCACCGCCGCACGGTTCAGCGCCGACGGCACCATGCTTGCCACCTGCGGCAACGACGGGTACGTCCGGCTGTGGGACCCGCGCACCGGACGCCGGCTGCGCGAGCTGACCGGCGCCGCCGACCGGCTCATCTCGGCGATCTTCAGCCCGGCCGGTCCGTTGCTCGCCACCGCGAGCAACGACGGCGGCGTCTACCTGTGGAACGTGGCGGCGGGCACCTTCGAGCGCGAGCTCAACGTCGAGACCGACCACGTCTGGGCCGAGGCGTTCAGCCCGGACGGCGAGATCCTCGCCACCGCCAACGACGACGACAGCGTCCGGCTGTGGTACCGCACCTCGGGCCGGGAGGTCGGCAACCTCGCCGAGCACCGCGGGCGGGTGCGCTCGATCGCGTTCAGCCCGGACGGCGCCACCGTCGCCACCGGATGCGACGACCGCGTGGTGAGGTTGTGGGATGTGCATTCCGGCGCGCGGCTGGCCGCCCTCGAAGGGCACACCGACCGGGTGTACGCGGTGCGGTTCGACCCCACGGGAAGGCTGCTGGCCAGCGCGGGCAACGACGGCACCGCCCGCGTCTGGCGGCTCGGCGCCGAGGGCGGCGCCTGGGCGGCCGACCCGCTGCACACGCTGAGACGCCACACCGGGCGCCTCTGGACGGTGGACTTCAGCCCGGACGGCACCCGGCTCGCCACCGCGGGCGACGACCTGGTCGTGCGGCTGTGGGACGCCGCGTCGGGGCGCCATCTGCACACCCTGGTCGGCCACACCCGCCGCGTCTGGTCGGTGGCGTTCTCCCCCGCGGGCGACGTGCTCGCCAGCGCGGGCGACGACGGCGTGGTGATCCTGTGGGACCTGACCGCGGAGGTGCCGACCCAGCGGGCCACGCTCCTCGGGCTGCCGGAGGGGTGGGCGGCGATCAGCCCGGACGGCCGGTACAAGATCGAGGGAGAGGTCACCGGGCAGTTCTGGTACGTCATCGGCATGTGCCGGTTCGACCCGGGCGAGCTGGACCCGTACCTGCCCGCCGTCCGGCAGATCGCCCTGGACGCCCCCTTCTGACCCTGGCACCCGGCCCCCGAAGAGGCGGAGCCGTCTTGGTCAGGCGTCGGCGGTGCGGTGTCGCCGGATGCGGGCCCAGACCTCCTCGACCCGGGCGTCGAGGTCGTCGAGGTCGCCCTCGTTCGGGACGACGATGTCGGCGATCTTGAGCCGGTCCTCCCGGGTGGCCTGCGCCTTGATGCGGGCGACGGCGTCCTGTTCGGCCATGCCGCGCAGGCCGGTGAGCCGGGCCAGCCGCGTCCGGTCGGAGGCGTCCACCACGACGACCAGGTCGTACATCGGTGCCAGGTTGTTCTCGGCCAGCAGCGGCACGTCGTAGACCACGACGGCGTCGGCGGGCGCGGCGCGCTGCAACTCGGCCACCCGCTCGCCGACCCTCGGATGCACGATCTCGTTCAGCCGCGCGAGCTTGCCGGAGTCGGCGAACACGATCTGCCCGAGCTTCTCGCGGTCGAGCGAGCCGTCCTCGCGCAGGACCTGCGGGCCGAAGGCCGCCTCGATGAGCGCGAGCCCGCTGGTGCCGGGCTCGACCACCTCACGCGCGATCTTGTCGGCGTCGATGACCACGGCGCCCCGCGCGGCCAGGCGCCGGGCGACCTCGCTCTTGCCCGACCCGATGCCGCCCGTGAGCCCGACCTTCACCATGAACGCAAAGCGTAGCCAACGCTAGGCGGGCTTGCGCATATGGACCATGGTCAGGTGCTCGTGGACACGCTCGCGCCAGGTCTCGCGGTAGCCGAGACGGCGGTACAGGCGCAGGTTGCCCTCCGACAGATGGCCGGTGAACAGGTCGAACGTCTCGACCTGGGGGCTCAGCTCGCCCTCCACGGCCTTCATCAGCGCGGTGCCGAGCCCTTGCCCCTGCCGGTCCGGGGCCACCACGAGCCGGCCGATGAGGCCGCTGCGCTCGCCGAGCCGGCCGCGTACCGAGCCGACGATGCGGCCGGACTCGACAGCCTTGAGCACCGTCGCCGACGCGATCGCCCCGCGCAGGCCCTCCAGCGACTCCACCAGCGGCGCGATGAACGGGTCTCCGTACAGCTGGGCCTCGACCACATAGGCGGCCCGCTGGAGGGTGAGGATCTCCCCGGCGTCCTCGGGCCGGGCCCGCTCGATCGGCGTCACCCGCCCACTGTAGGGCCGCGCCCGGACGGCCACACCTCGGCGGCGCGGAAAGGGCGACAGTCCGGGTTCGTGGGGAATCGTCGTCGGGGAGCACGTCCGGGCTCCGGTGAAGCACACAGGCCGCACAGGGACGCACAGGGAGGCAAGGCGGCGCGCAGGGTCGCGCAGGGGCGCAGGCCGCGCGGGAAGGCACAGGAAGGTACAGGCGGCACGCAGGGCCGCGCAGGGAGGCACAGGGGCCGCGCACAGGGGCCGCGCACAGGGGCCGCGCACAGGGGCCGCGCACAGGGGCCGCGCACAGGGGCCGCGCCGGGCCGCACAGCGCCCGCGCGGGGGTTCTGGGACGCGAAAAGGGCCCCACCGGAGTGGGGCCCTTTCCTCGCCGTCAGCGGTCGTTCAGAGCGTCAGCTCTGGCCACCCGCCAGCTTCTCCCGCAGAGCCGCCAGGGCCTCGTCGGAGGCCAGGGCGCCCGCGGCCGGAGCCGAGCCACTGCTGGAAGAGGACGAGGGAGGCGTCTCACCGGAGTAGGACGACGGCCCCGCGGCCTCGGCCTCGTCGGCGCGAGCCTTCTCGACCTGCGTCTTGTGGGCCTCGAAGCGGGTCTGGGCCTCGGCGTACTGCCGCTCCCACTCCTCGCGCTGCTTCTCGTAACCCTCGAGCCACTCGCCGGTCTCGGGGTCGAAACCGTCGGGGTAGATGTAGTTGCCCTGGTCGTCGTAGGTCGCCGCCATGCCGTACAGCGTGGGGTCGAACTCGACGTCAGCGCCCATCGCGCCCTCGTTGGCCTGCTTGAGCGACAGCGAGATGCGCCGACGGTCGAGGTCGATGTCGATGATCTTCACGAAGATCTCGTCGCCGACCTGGACGACCTGCTCGGGGATCTCGACGTGGCGCTCGGCCAGCTCGGAGATGTGGACCAGGCCCTCGATGCCCTCCTCGACCCGGACGAACGCGCCGAACGGCACCAGCTTGGTGACCCGGCCGGGAACGACCTGGCCGATCTGGTGGGTGCGGGCGAACTGCTGCCAGGGGTCTTCCTGCGTCGCCTTGAGCGAGAGGGAGACGCGCTCGCGCTCCATGTCGACGTCGAGAACCTCGACGGTGACCTCCTGGCCGACCTCGACCACCTCGGAGGGGTGGTCGATGTGCTTCCAGGACAGCTCGGAGACGTGGACCAGACCGTCGACGCCGCCGAGGTCCACGAATGCGCCGAAGTTGACGATCGAGGAGACGACGCCCTTGCGGACCTGACCCTTCTGCAGGGTGTTGAGGAAGGTCTGGCGGACCTCCGACTGGGTCTGCTCGAGCCAGGCACGGCGGGAAAGAACCACGTTGTTGCGGTTCTTGTCCAGCTCTATGATCTTGGCCTCGAGCTCACGGCCGACATACGGCTGCAGATCGCGGACCCGGCGCATCTCGACCAGGGAGGCCGGCAGGAAGCCGCGCAGCCCGATGTCGAGGATCAGACCGCCCTTGACGACCTCGATGACCGTGCCGGTGACGATGCCGTCCTCGTCCTTGATCTTCTCGATCGTGCCCCAGGCGCGCTCGTACTGCGCGCGCTTCTTGGAGAGGATCAGCCGGCCTTCCTTGTCCTCCTTCTGGAGGACCAGGGCCTCGACGTGCTCTCCGACCTCGACGACCTCGGCCGGGTCGACATCGTGCTTGATCGAGAGCTCGCGCGAGGGGATGACACCCTCGGTCTTGTAGCCGATGTCGAGCAAGACCTCGTCTCGATCGACCTTGACGACGGTGCCTTCGACGATGTCGCCGTCGTTGAAGTACTTGATGGTCTCGTCGATCGCGGCGAGGAAGGCCTCCTCGGAACCGATGTCGTTGACCGCTACCTGCGGGGTGCTCGAGGTGGCCTCAGTGCTGCTCGTCATGTGTGGAATTGCTCCGAACGCGGACAGATGTCGATGTGGCGGACGCGCGGCAGGCCCTCTTTTTCGCTCAAGCCGAGGATGGTCGGGATGACCCGTGGTCGACATGACCGAGCGCGAGCCCGCTCCGTCCGAGGCGCACGCGAGCCCACAGCGCAGCGATCAGCATATGAGAGTACGCGGGCGTGGTCAATCCGGCGCTCACCCGCATAACCCCGCAAGCCCCTAGTAAACGATCTTCACCCTGTCGAGCTTTGCCAGGATCTTACTCCCCAGTCGACGTGGCATGGAGACGTGTGTCGGGTCCCCGTCGGAGGTGTATCGCCTATCAGGATGCTTGTCGAGCCACCCCAGCCAGTACTCCGAGCACCACTTGCGACATTCCCCTTTTTTACCGTTTGACTGGATTCGCGGGATGTCGTACCGGTCGTAGGCCTTCGCGTAGGGCGAAATCGCCGGCTCCGCCCCGGCCAGGAAGACGGCCTGGAAGTGGAAGGAGGTGCCCTTCCACTTCCCCGAGCGGGCCGTCGCCCGCTTCTTGGGGTTGCTGCCGTAGGGCAGGGCGAAGGTGGAGGAGGCGGGCGCGCCGAGCCCGGTCAGCAGCCGCTCCTCGCGGGCGATCACCTCGGTCACCTTCTTGCCGGACAGCCGGTGCAGATCGGGGTGGCCGAAGGTGTGGTTGGCCACCTCGAAGCCGCGGTCGACCAGCCAGCGCACCGCCGCCGCCTGGCGATCATGGGAGACCAGTCCGAAGGGGTGGTCGTTCACCCAGAAGGTCGCCACCGGCCGGAAGCCCGGATGCCGGGCGGCGACGTCGTAGATGATGCGCACGACGGTGTCCTTCTTCGGCGTGCCCGAGGAGTCCAGGGCGAAGTGCGAGGGGTGGCCGTCGTCGAAGGTCAGCACGACCGGGTGGGCGCCGGCCGGCAGGTCGATCAGCCCGGCCGCGAACTCCGCCGCCGTGATCGGCACGTAGCCGTCCGCGGCCAGCCGCTCCAGCTCCTTGCGCAACTGGGCGGGGGTGCGGTCGATGGAGGCCCGGCGCTTCTTCAGGATGCGGTGGTACATGATCACCGGTATCGCGCCGAGCTCGTTGGCCTTGACCTTCCGGGCGGACTCCACGGTCGCCGCCGCCACCGGCGCGGGGCTGGCCGGGGCCGCGGAGGCGGACGGCGAGGGGGCCGCGCGCCTTGGCTCGGGCGACCCGCCACCGAACGGCAGGACGAGCAGCGCCACCACGGCGACGATCATCACCCCGACGTTCACGATGCCGATGACGGTGGTCAGGCCGGGCGTGCTCCGCACGGTGTTCTCCTGGATCGGGCGGCTGGTCGGCATTCACCCTAGGACAGACCAATCGACCTCGTGGCGATCCAGCACACACGCCGGGCATGTGTTGAAATTTGCTTGTGAACTGGAGTCTGCGGGCCTGCGGCCGCCATGGGCACGTCACCTACGCCCCCACCGAGGAGGCGCTGCGCGGGCGCCTGCGGGCCGACACCGCTCTCGGGGAGGCGTGGCGCTGCCTCCGGTGCGGCGACTTCACCCTCGGCGAGCCGCACGGCTCCGGGCCCGCCGCGGACGCGCCCATCGTGCTGCGCGGCAAGGCGCTGCGCGACGCCACGATCCTGCGGCTGCTCGCCGTCTTCCGATGGGCCAAGGGCCTGCTGGTGCTCGGGGCGGCGTTCGGCATCTGGCGGTTCCGCGCCCACCAGAACGCGATCGGCCTGGCCTTCGACGAGGACCTGCCCCTGCTCCAGCCGCTGGCCGACAAGCTGGGCTGGAACCTGGAGGAGTCGGGCGTCGTGCACACACTACGCACTGTGCTGGCCGCCGAGACCCGCACACTGACGTGGATCGGACTCGGCCTGCTGGTCTTCGGGGCGCTGCTGATGACCGAGGGCGTCGGGCTGTGGCTGCTCAAGCGCTGGGGCGAGTACTTCGCGGTGGTGGCGACGTCGCTGTTCGTCCCGGTCGAGGTCTACGAGCTGGTCGAGAAGGTCACCTGGCTGAGGGTCGTCATCCTGCTGGTCAACCTGGCGGCCGTGCTGTACATCCTGCTGTCCAAGCGGCTGTTCGGCCTGCGCGGCGGCCGCGCCGCCCACGAGGCCGAACGACACGAGACGAGCCTGCTCGAAGTAGAGACCGCCACCCTCGAAGCCACGCTCTCAGGCCACCGCCACCACCACGCCCCGGCCACCGCCGACTGAACCCCGGCGCGGGTGGCGTCAGTGGCCGGCGTCTTGCCAGGTGCGGCCGGTGCCGACCGAGACGTCCAGCGGGACGCGCAGGTGGTAGGCGTCGCACATCTGGCCGACGACCAGCTCGCGCAGCGGCTCCATCTCGCCCGGGGCCACCTCGAACACCAGCTCGTCGTGGACCTGCAGCAGCATGCGGGACCGCAGCCCCTGCTCGCGCAGGGCCCGCTGCACGTTCAGCATGGCCACCTTGATGATGTCGGCGGCCGACCCCTGGATCGGGGCGTTGAGCGCCATGCGCTCGGCCATCTCGCGGCGCTGGCGGTTGTCGCTGGTCAGGTCGGGCAGGTAGCGGCGGCGGCCGAGGATGGTCTCGGTGTAGCCGTCGTGACGGGCCTGGGCGACGATCGCGCCGAGGTAGTCGCGCACGCCGCCGAACTCCTCGAAGTACTCCTCCTTGAGCGCGCGGGCCTCGGCGACCGGGATGGTGAGCTGGCCGGCGAGCCCGAAGTCGGACAGGCCGTAGGCCAGGCCGTAGTTCATCGCCTTGATGCGGGCGCGCAGCTCGCCGTCGACCTGCTCGGGCGGGATGTCGAACACCCGGGCGGCGGTCGCCTGGTGGAAGTCGTGCCCGGACTCGAAGGCGGCGATGAGCGCCTCGTCCTGCGACAGGTGGGCCATGATGCGCAGCTCGATCTGGCTGTAGTCGGCCGTCAGCAGGCTTTCGTACCCCTCGCCGACCACGAAGCCCTGGCGGATGCGGCGGCCCTCGGCGGTGCGGATGGGGATGTTCTGCAGATTGGGCTTCTCCGACGACAGGCGCCCGGTGGCCGCGATGATCTGGTTGTAGTAGGTGTGGATGCGCCCGTCGTCGCCGACCTCCTTGATCAGGCCCTCGACGGTGGTGCGCAGCTTGGTCTGGTCGCGGTGGCGCAGCAGGATCGTCGGCAGCTCGTTGTCGGTCTGGGTGGCCAGGGCGGCCAGCGCGTCGGCGTCGGTGGTGTAGCCGGTCTTGATCTTCTTGGTCTTGGGCAGTCCGAGCTTGACGAACAGGATCTCCTGGAGCTGCTTGGGCGAGCCCAGGTTGAACTGCTCGCCGACGACGCGGTGGGCCTCCTCGACGGCCTGCTTGACCGCGGCGCCGAACTCGGCCTCCAGCCCGGTGAAGTAGTCGCGGTCGGCGGCGATGCCGGCCCGCTCGAGCTCGGCGAGCACCCGCACCAGCGGCAGCTCGACCTCCTGCATCAGGCGGGTGCCGCCCCGGGGCGCGAGATGGGCCTCCAGGGCCTCGGCGAGGTCACGCACGGCTTGGGCGCGGACGGCGAGCTCCTCCCCCGCGTTGTCGGCGGGGTCGTCGAACAGCGCCGCCTGGCCGCCGGTGTCGGCCTCGGCGCGCAGCTCGCGGTGGAGGTAGCGCAGCACCAGGTCGTCCAGCGGGAACGAGCGCTGCCCGGGCATCGCCAGGTAGGCGGCCAGAGCGGTGTCGCAGGTGAGACCGCGCAGGTCGAGCCCGTGCGCCCACAGGGCCAGCAGCGGGCCCTTGGCGTCGTGCAGGGCCTTGGGCCGCGACTCGTCGGCCAGCCACCGGCCCAGCGCGTTCTCGTCGGCCTGGGTGAGGGCGCTCAGGTCGAGATAGGCGGCGCGCTGCCGCCCCTCGCCGTCGGTGGGCACGGCGATGGCCAGCCCCTCGATGGTGCCCGTGCCGCTGCCGTAGGCGCCCTTGACCGCCAGCCCCGCGCGCCCCTCGGGCATGGCGGCCAGCCACGCCTCGACCTCGCCCGCGCCGAGCGCCGCCACCTCGACCTCGAAGCCGGACTCGGCCTCGGGCTCGGGGGTGCCGATGCTCTGGTAGAGCCGGTCGCGCAGGACGCGGAACTGCAGCGTGTCGAACAGCTTGTGGATCTCGTCGCGATCCCAGGTGCCCATCTTGAGGTCGGCCACGTCGACGTCCAGCGGGACGTCGCGGCGCAGCTCGGTGAGCTGGCGGTTGTGGATGACCTGCCCGAGGTGCTCGCGGAGCTTGTCGCCGACCTTGCCCTTGACCTCGTCGACCCGGTCGACCAGCTCGGTGAGCGAGCCGAACTCCTTGACCCACTTGGCGGCGGTCTTCTCGCCCACGCCGGGGATGTTGGGCAGGTTGTCGCTGGGGTCGCCGCGCAGCGCGGCGAAGTCGGGATATTGCGTGGGGGTCAGGCCGTACTTCTCCACGACGGCGTCGGGGTCGAAGCGGGTCATGTCGCTGATGCCGCGGCGGGTCATCAGCAGCGTGATGCGGTCGTTGACGAGCTGCAGGGCGTCGCGGTCGCCGGTGACGATGAGCACGTTCATGTCGCGCTCGGCGGCCCGGTGGGCGAGGGTCGCGATGAGGTCGTCGGCCTCGTACCCGGCGAGCGAGAGGTGGGGGAGGCGCAGCGCGTCGAGCACCTCGAAGATCAGGCTGACCTGGCCGCGGAAGTCCTCCGGCGTCTCCTGCCGGTTGGCCTTGTACTGCTCGTACGCCTCGTGCCGGAAGGTGGGCTCGGACCTGTCGAAGCAGACGACGACGTGGGTCGGCCGCTCGTCGCGAAGGACGTTGATCAGCATCGAGGTGAAGCCGTACACCGCCTCGGTGTGCTGGCCCTCGGTCGTCATGAGATTCGCGTCCTTCAGCGCGTAGAACGCGCGGTACGCGAGCGAGTGCCCGTCCAGCAGGAGCAGGCAGGGGCGTGAGGGGGTCGGTTCCTTCTTCGGCACACCCGCAGCCTAGTCTCCATGTACGACAGAACACGGCCGGCAGTGCAAGTGGAGGCCTCCCTTTGACCATGATGAAGCCCGAGGACCAGGCCCGCCTGGACGCGGTGTACGACGGTGACCACAAGGGCGCCTTGATCAGCTCCATGGGCATCGAGTTCCTGGAGGTCAGCGCCGAGCGTGTGGTCGCGCGCATGCCCGTCGAGGGCAACACCCAGCCGTACGGGCTGCTCCACGGCGGGGCCTCCTGCGTGCTGGCCGAGACCATCGGTTCCACCGGCGCCGCCGTGCACGCCGGCCCCGGCCGCCGGGCCGTCGGCGTCGAGATCAACGCCACCCACCACCGGTCGGCCACCTCCGGCCACGTCACCGGGGTCGCCACGCGCCTGCATGGCGGGCGCACCATCGCGACCTACGACATCGAGATCACCGACGAGCAGGGACGCCGGGTCTGCACCTCGCGCCTCACCTGCATGCTCCGTGACGCCACGTGACATTCCTCTCGTATCACGCTGCGATTTGCCACTCTCTTTGCACGGGAGCCTCATAGCTCGCTAGCGTTGTGACGCCAGAGCCCGTGGGTGGTCGAGTAGACAACGTGTGCGGCCGGGGAAGCCCTACATGGCCCCAAAGACCACCCGCGGGCTCCTTGCGTCCCCGAGGGCGCCCTGTGGACCTGAAACGGCCCCCGGCGGCCGAGAAGCCGCGCGGGGGCCGGTGCGCCCGTCGTGACGGCCTCAGCGGGCCTGCGCCGAGGTCTCGCCGGCGCCGGACACGTCGTCGTCCGAATGCGTCGGGTCGAGCACCCGCCTGAGGAAGGTGCGCGTGCGCTCGTGCCGCGGAGCGCCGATCACCTGCTCCGGCGGCCCCTCCTCGACGACCACCCCGCCGTCCATGAACACCACGCGGTCGGCGACCTCCCGCGCGAAGCTCATCTCGTGCGTGACCACCAGCATCGTCATGCCGTCGCGGGCGAGTTTGCGCATGACCGACAGCACGTCCCCCACCAGCTCGGGGTCCAGCGCGGAGGTCGGCTCGTCGAACAGCATCAGGTCGGGGTCCATGGCGAGCGCCCGGGCGATCGCCACGCGCTGCTGCTGGCCGCCCGACAGCTGCGGCGGGAAGGCGTCGCACTTGTCGGCGACGCCGACCTTCTCCAGGTTGTCGCGGGCGATGCGCTCGGCGTCGCCCTTGCCCCGCTTGAGCACCCGCCGCTGGGCGATCATGACGTTCTGCAGCACCGACATGTGCGGGAACAGGTTGAACGACTGGAACACCATGCCGAGCCTGCGCCGCGCCGCGTCGATGTCGACGTCGAGGTCGGTCAGCTCGACCCCGCCGACGCGGACCGTGCCCTTGCTGGGTTGCTCCAGCAGGTTGACGCACCTCAGCAGCGTCGACTTGCCCGACCCCGACGGGCCGATGATGCAGACGACCTGGCCCTGGTCGACCGTGAAGTCGATGCCCTTGAGCACCTCGAGTTCGCCGAAGGACTTGTGCAGGTCCTTGATCTCGACCGCGTGCGCCATCGCCGTCACCGCCCCTTCGCCTGACGCTTCTCAAGGCGTCCCGCCAGGTACCCGAGCGGGATCGTGACCAGCAGGTACGTCAGGCCCACCACCATGATGGGCGTGGCGTTGGCCGTTGTGGACGCCAGGTCGTTGCCGAACTTGGTCAGCTCGACGTACTGACTGGTCACGCCGAGGAACAACACCAGCGAGGAGTCCTTGAGCAGCGCCACGAACTGGTTGGTCGTCGGCGGGATGACGATGCGGATCGCCTGCGGGATGACCACCGTGACCATCGCCCGCCCGTGGGACATCCCCAGCGAGCGCGCGGCCTCCATCTGCCCCTTGGGCACGGCCTGCAGGCCGGCTCGCAGGGTCTCGGCCATGTAGGCCGCGCTGACGATCGTCAGGCCCAGGATGCCCTGGCCGTACGTGCCGCCCGGAACCTCGAAGCCGGGGAAGGCGGACGGCAGGAAGAACACGAGCAAGAAGATCAGCAGCGCGGGGAGACCGCGGAAGATCTCGATGTAGATGATCGCGATCCACCGGTACGGGCGCACCGAGGACAGCCGCATGAGCGCGAGCAGGAGCCCGCCCAGCGAGCCGAAGACGAAGCCGCCGACGGTGTAGATGATCGTGTTCTTGAGCGCGACCGTGAAGAGCTCGGGGAACGCCTGCGCCGCCACATCGAACCTGGCGAAGTTCTCGGCGAGGTTCTTCCAGTTGGTCAGGAGCACGACTGCGACGAGCGCGAGGATCAGGATGACGTACTGGACGCCGCGGCTGATCCGCTGCTTCTTCCGGGGGCTGAGCCGCGACCCGCCGGGCGCGGGCCCGGCGGGTCCGGCCGACTCGGCCGTGATGGGCTGGTCGGTCATGGAATCAGGAGGCTCCGAGCTCGCCGGGCTTCTTGCCGAACCACTTGACGAAGATCTGCTCGTAGGTGCCGTCGGACTTGGCCTTGGCGATCTCCTCGTTGATCACCTTGGCGAGGGCGTCGTTGCCCTTCTTCATGCCGATGCCGTACTGCTCGCCGGTGTCGAGGCTGGCGATCAGCTCGAACTTGGCGGCGATCTCGGGCTTCTTCAGCCAGGTGAGCACGACGGGAAGGTCCTGGACGATCACGTCGGCCTGGCCGGACTGCAGGCCGAGCAGTTCCTTGGGCGAGTCGGCGAACTCGGTCGGGTCGAAGCCCTTGCCCTTGACGTAGTCCAGGCCGGTGGTGGAGGCCTGCGCGCCGAGCTTGAGGTTCTTGGCCTTGACGTCCTCCAGCGACTTGGCGCCCGTGCCCTTCTTGGCCAGCAGGGCCTGCGTGGCGTCGAAGTAGGGGTCGGAGAACAACAGGTTCTTCTGACGCTCGGGAGTGATCGTCATGCCGGCGGCGGCGACGTCGCACTTGCCGGCGTTCAGGGCCGCGCCACTCTTGATCACCGCGAAGTCGATGTCCACGATGTCCTGGGTCACGCCGAGCTTCTTGGCCGCCAGGTCGACGATGTCGACGTCGAAGCCGACCGTCTTGTCGCCCTGCTTGAACTGGAACGGCTCATAGGGCAGGTTGGTGCACGTGGTGAGCTTGCCCGGGTTGATCAGCTTGATCCCCGAGGCGGCCGGGGCACTGCCGGCCGGCGCGTTGGAGGCGGTGGCACCGGTGTCCGATCCGCCGCCGCAGGCGGAGAGAAGGCACGCGGCGCCCACGACGAGCGCCCCGATTGATGTCATACGGCGACGCCTGGACCAAAAGACCACAACGTCCTCCTCTTTAGCTGTATGTCGGAGTTAAGTTAAGTTACCGTAACCCTGGCCATGGTCCCGCACCTGGTCACCAGGGGTATTACCGGAAAGAAACGATCGCACAACACATCACCGCGCCTGGCGCTCCGGGATCATCGGAGGGTTAGTGTTCGATCGTGCGGGCGCCTCTCCTCCTGATGGGCTTCACGCTCATCGCATCCATGTCCCTGTCCCTGACCGGCTGCTCCAGCGCTTCCGGCGACCCCGGCAAGCCGACGCCGACGCCGTCCGCGACGTATGCCGTCCCCGCCGAGACCGCGCGGCCGGACGAGACGGTCATCAAGGCCCCGGTCGTGACGGACGGCCTGATGCGCTTCCGCGTCCTGGCTTTCCGCGACGGCATGGCCAGCCTGGTGGGCAGTCACGCCGAGTGGCCGGCCAAGGGGCAGTACGTCCGCATCCGCGTCCTCGTCGAGAGCATCGACCGGAGCAACCAGCAGTTCGACGCCCGCCAGCAGCTGGCGATCGCCTCCGACGGCCGCTCCTTCCACATCGACCTGGCCGCCCAGACCACCAAGCGCCAGCCCTTCGAGCTGGTGGTCGGCAGTTTCGTGCGCATGGAGTTCGACCTGTGGTTCGACGTGCCCAAGGACGCCGAGATCACCAAGATGCGGTTGTTCGGCGAGCCTCCGCTCGGCGTCATCGGCAAGTCCAAGGGCGTCGAGGTGACGATCCGCTGAGCCTGGGCGCGTCACCGAGCCTGGACGCGTCGCTGCACGCGGACGCGTCGCCGCGCCGGGACGCGCGACGGCCCGGCCGAAGGCGTCCGGCCGGGCCGCTCAGAACCTCGCGACTCTCGCGCGGCACCCGTCAGTGGGCGCCGAGCTCGCCGCCCAGGTAGGCCTCGCGGACCTGCGGGTCGTCCAGCAGCTCCGAGGCGGCGGCCGACTTCACCACCCGCCCGGTCTCCAGGACGTACGCGCGGTGGGCGAGCTGCAGCGCCTGCTGGGCGTTCTGCTCGACCAGCAGCACGGTGGTGCCCCGGTTGTTGATCTCCTTGATGATCGAGAAGATCTGGGCGACCAGCATCGGCGCCAGGCCCATCGACGGCTCGTCCAGCAGCAGGACCTTCGGCTTGCTCATCAGCGCGCGGCCGATGGCGACCATCTGCTGCTCGCCGCCGGACATCGTGCCGCCCGCCTGGTTCTTGCGCTCGGCCAGCCGCGGGAACAGCTCGAAGACCTCGTCGAGGTCCTTGGTGAGGTCGCCGCTGCGGGTGTAGGCGCCCATCAGCAGGTTCTCGGTGACGGTCATGCCGGGGAACACCCCGCGGCCCTCCGGGGACTGCCCGATGCCGGCCAGCACCCGCTTGTGCCCGGGAAGCTTGCTGATGTCCTTGCCGTCGAAGGTGACCGTGCCCGACGACAGGGGCCGCAGGCCCGAGATGGTCTTGAGGGTCGTCGTCTTGCCGGCGCCGTTTGCGCCGATGAGCGTGACGATCTCACCCTCGGCGACCTCGAGCGAGATGCCCTTGATCGCCTCGATCTTGCCGTAGTGGACGTGCATGTCCTTGACTTCAAGAAGCATCTGCGGGAGCCCCCAAGTACGCCTCGATGACCCGCGGGTCGTTCTGCACCTCGGCGGGGAGACCGTCGGCGATCTTCTGCCCGAAGTCCAGCACCGCGATGCGGTCGCTGATGCCCATGACCAGGGCCATGTCGTGCTCGATCAGCAGGACCGTGCGGCCGGCGTCGCGGATCTTGCGGATCAGGCCCTGCAGGGACTCCTTCTCGGCCGGGTTCATGCCCGCCGCGGGCTCGTCCAGCAGCAACAGCTTGGGCTTGGTGGCGAGCGCCCGCGCGATCTCCAGCCGCCGCTGGTCGCCGTAGGGCAGGTTCTTGGCCGTCTCGCCGGAGCGGTTGCCGATGCCGACGAACTCCAGCAGCTCGTGGGCCAGGGCCTTGCCGTCGCGCTCCTCGTGGCGGTGCCACGGCAGGCCGAGGGCGGCGCTGAACATGCCGGCGCGGTGGTGGGCGTCGGCGCCCACCATGACGTTCTCCAGGGCGGACATGTTGTGGAACAGCCGGATGTTCTGGAACGTGCGGGCGATGCCGCGCTTGGTGACCTTGAACCGCTTCATGCCGTCGATGCGGTCGCCGTCGAACACCACCTGGCCGGACGTCGGGCGGTAGACGCCGGTGACGACGTTGAACACCGTCGTCTTGCCGGCGCCGTTCGGCCCGATGAGGGCGAAGATCTCACCCTCGTTGATCGTCAGCTCCACCTCACGCAGCGCGGTGACGCCGCCGAACTGCATCTTGACCTTCTGCAGCTGCAGAATCGGACGCGGATCGCTCATTTCGCTGCCCCTTCGGCTGCTGCGGTGTGGGCATCCGGCGCAGGAACCTCGGCGCCCATGGCGCCCATGCCGCCCGTTCCCTCCGCCAGCTCCGCTCTGCGGCGCCGTGAGGGCAGCAGGCCCTCGGGCCGGAAGATCATCAAGGCGACCAGCGCGGCGCCGAACACCATGATGCGGTATTCGGAGAGCCCGCGGAACCGCTCGGGCAACCAGGCGACGAGGAACGCGCCCAGGATGACGCCCGGGATGTTGCCCGAGCCGCCCATCACGACCGCCGCCAGGATGGTCGCCGACAGCATGAAGAGGAAGTCGTTCGGGTTGATCGAGATCGTCTTGGAGGCCCAGACGACGCCCATGGCGCCGCCGATCGAGGCGCCGATCGCGAAGGCCAGCAGCTTGAACTTGAAGGTCGGCACGCCCATGACCTCGGCGGCGTCCTCGTCCTCGCGGATGGCGGCCCACGCGCGGCCGACCCGGCTCTTCTCCCAGCGCTTGACGAAGATGATGATGGCCGTGGCCACCACCACCAGCAGGTAGTAGTACGGCCGGGGGTCCAGCACCCCGTAGTGGAAGATGTCCACCCCGAAGACCGTGACGCCGTCGATGCTCGGCGGGTGCGGGATGCCCGCGATGCCGCGGGGGCCGCCGATGGCGTCGGTGTTCTCGGCCGTCTGGCGGACGATCTCACCGAAGCCGAGCGTCACGATGGCCAGGTAGTCGCCGCGAAGGCGCAGCGTAGGCCCACCCAGCACCACCCCGGACAGCGCCGACAGGATCACGCCGGCGACGAGGATCTCCCAGAAGTTCAGCCCCATGCGGGTGCCGAGCAGCGCCATCGAGTAGCCGCCGATGGCGAAGAACGCGACGTACCCGAGGTCGAGCAGGCCGGCCTGGCCGACGACCACGTTGAGGCCGATCGCGAGCACCACGTACGTGCCGATGGGGAAGAACAGGACGCTGGCCCAGTCGCTGTACGGCGACATGATCGGGCCGAGGGACTCGGTGGGCAGCAGCAGCGCCGCGATGAACAGCACGACGTAGAGCGTCCAGCGCTGCCAGCCCGGGGCGGTCGCCCACCGGTCACGGACGCCGTCGATGAACGCCGAGAAGGCGTTCCTGCCGTTGGTGATCGTCGTGTTCGTGCTCATGCGCGCGCCTGCTGGAGTGATTCACCGAGGATGCCGGTGGGCCGGAACATCAGGACCAGGACGAGAACCGTGAACGCGATGACATCCTTCCATCCCGAGCCGAAGACCGCGGCGCCGTAGTTCTCGATCAGACCGAGGAACAGGCCGCCGAGCAACGCTCCGCGTAGGTTGCCGATGCCTCCGAGCACGGCGGCGGTGAACGCCTTGATGCCGAGGAGGAAGCCGATGGAGAACTTGGTGACCTCGAACTGCAGCACGAACAGGGCGCCGGCGACCCCGGCCATCAGGCCACCGATCAGGAACGTCATCCGCACGATCTTGTCGATGTCCACGCCCATCAGGACCGCGGTCTCGGGGTCCTGGGAGGTGGCCCGGATGCCGCGGCCGATCTTGGTGCGGTTCACCAGCAGGTCCAGCAGGACCATCATGCCGATCGCCGCCACGAAGATCAGGACCTGGTCGGCCCGGATCTGCGCGCCGCCGAGCGTGAAGAGGGTGTCCTTCTCCATGATGCGGGCCACACCCATCTGGTTGCGGCCCTGCTGCGGACGGTTGAACACGTGCGGGATGATCACCAGGGCGAAGAGCTCCTGGAGGAAGAGCGAGGCGCCGATGGCCGAGATGAGCGCGGCCAGGCGCGAGGCGCCGCGCTTGCGCAGCGGCCGGTAGGCGATGCGTTCGAGCAGCATGGCCGAGCCCGCGGAGGCGAAGCCTCCCGCGAGCACCATCAACAGCAGGCCGCCGACGAGGGCGAACCCGGTGAGCGGCGTGGTGATGCCGAGCGCCATCACCACGAACGCCGACGCCATGGTGCCGATCATGAAGATCTCGGAGTGCGCGAAGTTGATGAGTCGCAGCACGCCGTAGACCATCGTGTAGCCGAGGGCGACGAGGCCGTAGATCGCGCCCAGGATGAGGCCGTCGATCGTGTACGGCCAGAAGGAGCCGAGGAGGTTATCGAACACGGAGTTTCGCTTTCAAGGAAGCCTTCACGCGAGGCGGGCACGGACAGGGGCGGGAGCGCCGTTGCGATTCCCGCCCCTCATTGGCTGGCCTTTGTCTACCTGCCGTCAGCCGAGCTTGGCCGTCGTCGTGTCGCCGAGCAGCCCGATCTGGCCGTCCTTGACCTGGTACATGTAGATCGACTTGGCGGAGGGCTCACCGGTGGGGTCGAACGAGATGTGCTTGGAGATGCCGTCGAAGTCGGACTTGCCGACCGCCTCGTTGATCGCGTCGGCGGTGGTGGCGCCGCCGGCGATGGCCTTGGTGAAGGCCGTCATGGCGTCGTAACCCTCGGTCGCGTAGATCAGCGGGTCGGCGTTGAACTTCGCCTTGTAGTCGGCCGCGAACTTCTTGACCTTCTCGTCGGTCTCGGCGGAGGTCGGGATGCGGCAGGGGCAGCCGATGAGCGCGCCCTCGGCCTGCTTGGCGCCGGCGCTCTCGATGATGCCCTTGTCGAGCGAGCCGTCGCCGGAGAAGAACTTCGCCGTCACGCCCTTGTCGCGGAGCTGCTTGAGCAGCTTGCCGGCACCGGCGTAGTAGCCGCCGAAGACCACCGCGTCCGGCTTGGCGGAGGCCACCTTGTTCACCGTCGAGGAGTAGTCGGTGGCGGCGGGGTCGAGCGCGTCGTCGGTGACCGTGACGCCCTTGGTCTTCAGCTGGGCGCGCACCGCGTCGGCCAGGCCCTTGCCGTACTCGGACTTGTCGTCGACCACGAAAACACTCTTGGCGGCCGCGGCGCCGGCGACGAAGTCGGCGATGGCCGGGCCCTGCACACCGTCGTTCGGGACGACGCGGTGCCAGTACTTCCAGCCGTTCTTGGCCAGGTCGACGTTGGTGGCCGAGGCGGAGATGTTCGGGATCTTCGCCTCCTCGAGCAGCGGCACGGCCTGCTTGGACTCGCCGGAGAACGCCGGGCCGACCAGCGCCACGACCTTGTCCTGCTTGATGGCCTGCTGGGCGAGGTTGACGGCCGTCGTCGGGTCGGCGCGGCTGTCGTACTTCACCATCTCGATCTTGACCTTGGGGTTGGTCGCGTTGTACTCGTCCACGGCAAGCTGAGCGCCATTGCTCGGCGGGATGACGATGCCGGAGTTCTCACCCGTCAGGTCCCCCATGAAGCCGATCTTCAGCGTGCTGGGCGCCGCGGAATCGCCGCCACCGGTGCTGGAGCCCGAGTCAGCGCCACCACAGGCGGCGAGACCAACGGTAAGTGCCACACCGACGGCGAGCACGCCCCCGAGGCGAGCAATCTTGGGCCGCAAGGTTGCCTTCCTTTCGCCTGATCCCGCATCCCGGGATCGGGTTCACAGAGCCACCCTGGCAGTTGGGCCAGGGTTCGTTGACGGCATTACACCCAGCTCAAGTCACAGGTCGGTACAGAGTCACATCACGTTACCGCTTCGTTATCACACCGGTCCTCTTCGGCGATCAGCACGAAAAGTAAAGGTCACATCGCGGTTGCACGGCCGACCAAGATCGACTGTATGGGCTCGCGGGCGACGGGGCGCCGCCGGACCCGTCCGATCTGACACGGCGGGACGGCACGGCGTCGACCGCGCCGTCAGATCAGGACTCCTCGGGAGGCTTGGCCTCGCTCACGACGGCCTGGGCGACCTGGCGCATGCTCAACCGCCGGTCCATCGACGCCTTCTGGATCCAGCGGAACGCCTGCGGCTCGGTCCAGCCGTGCTCGGCCATCAGCAGGCCCTTGGCCCGCTCGACGAGCTTGCGCGTCTCGAGGCGCTCGCCGAGGGTCGTGACCTCGCGCTCGAGGGCCGCGATCTCCTCGTGCCGGCTCACGGCCATCTCGATCGCCGGCACCAGGTCGGACTTGGTGAACGGCTTGACCAGATAGGCCATCGCCCCGGCGTCCCGCGCCCGCTCGACCAGGTCGCGCTGCGAGAACGCCGTCAGGATCAGGCACGGCGCCACGCGCTCGGACACGATGCGCTCGGCGGCCGAGATGCCGTCGAGGATGGGCATCTTGACGTCAAGGATCACCAGATCGGGGCGCTGCTCCAGAGCCAGCTTGATCGCCGTCTCGCCGTCACCGGCCTCGCCGACGACGGCATAACCCTCTTCTTCCAGCATCTCCTTCAAATCGAGGCGGATCAGCGCCTCATCTTCCGCGATCACCACTCGCCGCTGCGTACTCACGACCAAGAGAGTACCGACGTCCGCTAGATTAGGGGCACGAGCACCACGGCGCCCCGATAGACCAACGGCAGAGTCGATGGCCTCAAAATCCATACAGTGTGGGTTCGAATCCCACTCGGGGCACACGCATGGGCAGCCGCGCGGCACCGCCGCGCGGCTTCGCTCTTTCTCAAGCCCCGACGCCTCGCTCCGCCGCTCCTCGGCCTTCGCGATCGCCTCGGCGCCTGTGTCCCGCGGCTCCCGCTCCCTTGGCACGCCCGTCCGCCGCCCGTCCGCGCGATGCGGCCGTCATCGCGCGGAAACGCCGATGACCGGCAGGCGGGAAGCCGCCTGCCGGTGCTCGCCGGCGTGGGTCAGTGGTCGCTGGAGACCGCGGAGCCGATGGTGTGGACGCGCAGGGCGTTGGTGGAGCCGTGGTTGCCGGGAGGCGAGCCGGCGACGATGACGACCTTGTCGCCCTTCTCGTAGCGGCCGATGGACAGCAGGGCCGACTCGACCTGGCGGACCATGTCGTCGGTGTGGTGCACGAACGGCACCTCGAAGGTCTCGACGCCCCAGGTGAGGGCGAGCTGGCCGCGCACCTCGGGGGCCGAGGTGAATGCCAGCAGCGGGATCGGCGAGCGGTAGCGGGCCAGCCGCCGCGCGGTCTCCCCCGACATGGTGAAGGCGCACAGGGCCTTGGCGCCGACGATGGCGCCGACCTCGGCCGCCGCGCGGGCGATGGCCCCGCCGGTGGTCTCGGGAAGCCGGTCGAAGGTGTGGGTGGCCTCCAGCGACTCGGCCTCCGCGGCCGAGGCGATGCGGGCCATGGTGGCGACCGACTCGACCGGATAGCTGCCGACGGAGGTCTCGCCGGACAGCATGACGGCGTCGGCGCCGTCCATGACGGCGTAGGCGACGTCGGAGGCCTCGGCGCGGGTGGGCCGGGGGGCGCTCATCATGGAGTCGAGCATCTGGGTGGCCACGATGACCGGGTGGGCCTTCTCCCTGGCCAGGGCGATGGCGCGGCGCTGCACGATCGGCACCTGCTCCAGCGGGAGCTCCACGCCGAGGTCGCCGCGGGCGACCATGATGCCGTCGAAGGCGTCGACGATCTCTTCGAGGCACTCGACGGCCTGCGGCTTCTCGATCTTGGCGAGAAGGGGCAGGTGGACGCCCTCCTCGTCCATGATGGCCCGGACGATCTGGGCGTCCTCGGGGCTGCGCACGAACGACAGCGCGATCATGTCGAAGCCGGTGCGCAGCGCCCAGCGCAGGTCTTCCTCGTCCTTCTCGGTGAGGGCGGGGGCCGAGACCGCGACGCCGGGCAGGTTGAGGCCCTTGTTGTCGGAGATCATGCCGCCGACGAGCACCTTGGTCACCACGCGGGGACCGTCGACCTCGGTGGCCTCCAGCACCAGGCGGCCGTCGTCGACGAGGATCTTGTCGCCCGGCTGGACGTCGTTGGGCAGGCCCTCGTAGGTGGTGGAGACGATCGCGCGGTCGCCGGGGACGTCCTCGGTGGTGATGGTGAAGACGTCTCCGAAGCCGAGCCGGACGGGGCCCTCGGCGAAGCGGCCCACACGGATCTTCGGGCCCTGCAGGTCGGCGAGAACGCCGACGGCCTTGCCGAGCTCGGCGGCCGCCTCTCTCACCCGGCCGTGGATCTCCTTGTGGAGCTCGTGGCTCCCGTGACTGAGGTTGAACCGCGCCACGTTCATTCCGGCGGCGATCAGCTCGCGCAGCCGCTCCGGGGAGGAGGTGGCGGGCCCCAGTGTGCAGACAATCTTCGCTCGACGACTCACAAGTCCTACCCTAATTGGTACAGACCACTTGATGATGACGAAGTGCACAGCCCCTGGGGAAATCCAGGTGACATCAGCCTTGCCATCGCGTGCGCTCCGCACGTCGCCGCAGGTGGGGCCCGTTTCTTGCGGGCAGAGGCCGCGACCGGCGCGGAAGGGCGCGCGGGGTCCGTTTTCGTGTTGCGTGCTCTAGGAAGGATAGTTGCCCCGCAGCGTGCCCGCAGGCCGTACGGACCCGGTGGGCCACCGGCGGCCCGGCAGGTGAACGGCGGGCGCCCTGCCCGGTGAACGCCCGCGGCCCCGCCCGGACGCGCCGGACGGGGCCTCAGAAGGCGTTCGGAGGCCGTTCAGCCCTTGGCCGTGGCCGCCCGGTAGGCGTTGACCAGGCCGTGCCCGTAGAAGCCGTTCTTCGCGGCCGGCCCGGCGCAGGTGTGGGTCTCCTCGCTCACCGAGTAGGTGGTCGAGCCCGAGGCCGGGCAGCTCACCGGGGTGGCCGTGGCGTACAGCAACTGCTCGACCCTGGACGGGGACAGCGTCAGCCCACCCTTGCCCGGCCTGCCGAAACGGGCCACCAGGATGGCCGCGACGCCGGCGGCGTGCGGGGAGGCCATGGAGGTGCCGGACAGGTACTGGTAGTAGGAGCAGTGCCCGTGGTGGCACTCGCGCACCACCGAGCCGCCGGCGGGCTTGCCCGCGGCGTTGATGAGCTTCTCGCGGCGCAGCACGTGCGTCGGCGCGGCGGCCAGGATCTCCCTGGTGGCGCCCTTGAGCGAGGTGCCGGCGTCGGAGGGGTCGCCGCCGGGGGCCGACAGGTCGGTCTGCTCGGTGCCGTAGTCGGAGTACCAGGCCTTGCGCTTGCTGGGGCCGAGGGCGGAGACGGAGATGACGCCGCGCGACTCGGCCGGGACGTTCACGCACGAGTTGTCGATGGTGCGCTCGCGCTCCTTGCCCAGCGGGTAGCCGGGGCTCTCCTTGTCGGTCGTGGGGTCGCCGAGGTCGGTCGAACCGTTGCCGAGAGCGCTGATGAGCGTGACGCCGCGGGCCCGGGCGTAGTCGAGCGCGCGCTGGACGCCGGTGACGATGCCGGCCTGCTGGAGCCGGTCGGCCTTGGAGTCGGCCGGGTTGTTGGTGCAGTTGAACGTCCACGGGTCGACGAAGAAGCTCATGTTGACCACGTCGATGCCCGCGTCGCCGGCGTAGGTGAGCGCGTCGAGGACCGGCTTGAGGAAGAAGAACCCGGAGTCGGTGCCGGCGCGGATGTTGACCAGCGAGACATCCGGCGCCACGCCCGCGACGCCGATGCCGTTGATCGGCGAGCCGATGGTGCTGGCGACGTGGGTGCCGTGCCCGTCGTCGTCCACGTCGGCGGGGTCCTTGCAGCTCTTGACCTCGCACGGCCCGTCGAGCGTCTTGCCGTTGGGGTCCTTCGGGTGATCGGTCACGAAGTTGCGGCTCAGCGCCCGGTTGAAGTTCGGGGCGATGTCGGGGTGCCTGCCGTCCACGCCGGTGTCGATGATGCCGACCGTGACCTTCTTGTTCGCCCGGTTGACGGCGTAGGAGCCCGAGGGGGTGGCGCCGATCATCCTCATGTCCCACTGGCGTCCCGCCAGGGGTTCGGCCTTGACCGCCTTCCCCACCGTGGACGGGTTCGCGGCGGAGGCGTTCGCGGCGGAGACATCCGCGGCCGAGGCGCCTTCGGCGGCGGCCGGCGACAGCGGCGCCGTGAGCGGGCCGGCGCCGGCGGCGACGGCCGTGGCGGCGCCGATGCGGCGGTTGTCGGTCACGCCCACGACGGCGGGGCTGGCGCCGAGCGCCTCGGCGAAGCCCGTGCGAGGGCCCCGGGCGATGATGTAGCCGAGCTTGGCCTCGACGGCGGCGGCGACGCCTCCGCCCGCCTTGACGGCGCTCAGCGCCTCGGCCTGGGCGCCCGCGCCATAGAAGACGAGGTACTCACCCCTGTCCGCGACCGGCGGCGCGGCGGCCGCCGGACCCGCCCCTGTCACCAGCGAGGCGGCGGCGAGCGTGCCCGCCACCGCGAGTGAGACGGCGGCGCCCGCCAGGCGTTTGTACCCCCGCACCATGGACCTTCCCCTCATGCCTGTCTTACAACGAGGCAGCATCTTTCAGGGGATCGAGCACCAAAGCAAACTGCGGTCAGATACTCCGGCATTCGACCCATTACACACATATATAGCTATAAACACCGTATGGGATGACCGGATTACCACAAAAAGGACGGCGCCCCGAATCGGGGGACGCCGTCCTTCAGGCCGTCCTTCAGAGCGTCACACCAGTGGCCGGGCCGTCGGCGGGATCGCGACGGGCAGCGCCGTCCGGCCGCTCAGGAAACGGTCGGCCGCGGCGGCCGCCGAGCGGCCCTCCGCGATCGCCCACACGATGAGCGACTGCCCCCGGCCCATGTCACCGGCGACGAAGACGCCCTCCACACCCGACATGTAGGACTTGTCGCGCGCGACGTTGCCCCGGGCGTCGAAGAACGCGTCCGGGTCTGCGGACAGGGCCGCCAGGTCGGTGAGCAGAGCCCCCTTCTCGGGACCGAGGAAGCCCATCGCCAGCGTCACCAGCTCGGCCGGGATCTCCCGCTCGGTGCCGGGGATCGGCCGGAACCCGCTCGCCGGGCCCTCGACGTCCACCAGCCGCAGGGCCTTCACCCGTCCCTGCTCGTCGGCGACGAACTCGGTGGTCGAGACGGCGTACACCCGCGCGCCGTCCCCGGCCTCCAGCTCCTCGTGGGCGCTCTCCATCTTGAACAGCATGGGGAAGGTCGGCCACGGCTGGGCGTCGGGCCGCAGCTCCGGCGGCTTCGGCATGATCTCCAGCTGGGTGACCGACAGCGCGCCCTGGCGCACCGCCGTGCCGATGCAGTCAGCGCCGGTGTCGCCGCCGCCGATCACCACGACGTGCTTGCCCTCGGCCGACACCGGCGAGGCGGGCAGGTCGCCCTCCTGCACCTTGTTGGACAGGGGCAGGTACTCCATGGCCTGGTAGATGCCCTCGTACTCGCGGCCCGTCACCGGCAGGTCGCGCCAGGCGGTGGCGCCGCCGGCCAGGACGACGGCGTCGAACTCCTCGCGCAGCCGCTCGGCGGTGACGTCCACGCCCACGTTGACGCCGGCGCGGAACTCGGTGCCCTCGGCGCGCATCTGCGAAAGGCGCCGGTCGATGTGCCGCTTCTCCATCTTGAACTCGGGGATGCCGTACCGCAGCAGGCCGCCGACGCGGTCGGCCCGCTCGAAGACCACCACGTCGTGACCGGCGCGGGTGAGCTGCTGGGCGGCGGCGAGCCCGGCCGGGCCCGAGCCGACGACGGCGACCCGCTTGCCGGTCTTGGCCGACGGCGGCTGCGGCGTCACCCAGCCCTCGTCGAAGGCCCGGTCGATGATCTCCACCTCGACCCGCTTGATCGCCACCGGGTCCGCGTTGATGCCGAGGACGCACGCCGCCTCACACGGAGCCGGGCACAGGCGGCCGGTGAACTCCGGGAAGTTGTTGGTGGCGTGCAGCCGCTCGATCGCCTCGCGCCAGTCGTCGCGGTAGACCAGGTCGTTCCACTCGGGGATGAGGTTGCCGAGCGGGCAGCCGTTGTGGCAGAACGGGATGCCGCAGTCCATGCAGCGGGCGGCCTGCCTGGTCAGGGCGGGCCGCGGGAAGTCCTCGTAGACCTCCCGCCAGTCGCGGATGCGGACGTCGACCGGGCGGCGCGCCGGCAGCTCACGCTCGTGCGTCAAAAACCCCTTGGGGTCGGCCATCGGTGAAACCTCCCTTAACCCTGTACGGCGGCCATGACCGCCTGGTCGATGTCCCTGCCCTCGGCGCGCGCGGCCTCCTGCGCCAGCAGGACCCGCTTGTAGTCCACCGGCATGATCTTGCCGAAGCGGGTGAGCGTGCCGTCCCAGTCGTCCAGCAGCGTCTTGGCGACCGTCGAGCCCGTCTCGGCGAGGTGGCGCTCGACGACGTCGCGCAGGAACTCCGAGTCCTCCTCGGTGAGCTCCTCGATGGCGACCATCTCGCGGTTGACCCGCTCGGCGTCGAGGTCGAGCACGTAGGCGATGCCGCCGGACATGCCGGCCGCGAAGTTGCGCCCCGTCGGGCCGAGCACGACCACCCGGCCGCCGGTCATGTACTCGCAGCCGTGGTCGCCCACGCCCTCCACGACGGCGGTGGCGCCGGAGTTGCGCACGCAGAACCGCTCGCCGACGACCCCGCTGATGAACACCTCGCCGGAGGTCGCCCCGTACAGGCCGACGTTGCCGGCGATCACCTGGGTCTCGGCGCTGAACGGCGCGTCCGGGTGCGGGCGCACGGTCACCCGTCCGCCCGACAGCCCCTTGGCCAGGTAGTCGTTGGCGTCGCCGGTGAGCCGCAGGGTGACTCCCCTGGGCACGAAGGCCCCGAGGGAGTTGCCCGCCGAGCCGGTGAAGCTCACGTCGATGGTGTTGTCGGGCAGGCCGGCGCCGCCGTGCCGCTTGGTCACCTGGTGGCCGAGCATGGTGCCGACCGTGCGGTTGACGTTGCGGATGGGCAGCTCCAGCGTCACCCGCTCGCCGAACTGCAGCGCGCCCTCGGCGAGCTGGATCAGCGTGTTGTCCAGCGCCTTGTCCAGGCCGTGGTCCTGCTCGACCACGCGCCGCAGCGGCGTGCCCTCCGGCAGGGAAGGCACGTGCAGGATCGGCGACAGGTCGAGGCCCGCGGCCTTCCAGTGGTCCTCGGCGGCCGTGGTGTCCAGCACCTCGGCGTGGCCGACGGCCTCGTCGATCGAGCGGAAGCCGAGCGCCGCCAGGTACTCGCGGACCTCCTCGGCGATGAACTCGAAGAAGTTGACCACGAACTCGGGCTTGCCGGCGAACCGCTTGCGCAGCTCGGGGTTCTGGGTGGCGACGCCGACCGGGCAGGTGTCCAGGTGGCAGACGCGCATCATGACGCAGCCGGAGACCACCAGCGGCGCGGTGGCGAAGCCGAACTCCTCGGCGCCGAGCAGCGCGGCGACCACCACGTCCCGGCCCGTCTTGAGCTGGCCGTCGGCCTGGACGACGATGCGGTCGCGAAGGCCGTTGAGCAGCAGCGTCTGCTGGGTCTCGGCCAGGCCGAGCTCCCAGGGGGCACCCGCGTGCTTGATCGAGGTGAGCGGCGAGGCGCCGGTGCCGCCGTCGTGGCCGGAGATGAGCACCACGTCGGCGTGCGCCTTGCTGACCCCGGCCGCGACCGTCCCGACCCCGACCTCCGCGACGAGCTTCACGTGCACGCGCGCCGTGGGGTTGCTGTTCTTCAGGTCGTGGATGAGCTGGGCCAGGTCCTCGATGGAGTAGATGTCGTGGTGCGGCGGCGGCGAGATCAGGCCGACGCCCGGGGTGGAGTGCCGGGTCTTGGCGATCCACGGGTAGACCTTGTGGCCGGGCAGCTGGCCGCCCTCGCCCGGCTTGGCGCCCTGGGCCATCTTGATCTGCAGGTCGTCGGCGTTGACCAGGTACTCGCTGGTCACGCCGAACCGGCCGGAGGCCACCTGCTTGATGGCGCTGCGGCGCGTCGCGTCGTACAGCCGCTCGGGGTCCTCGCCGCCCTCGCCGGTGTTGGACTTGGCGCCCAGCCGGTTCATCGCGATCGCGATGGTCTCGTGGGCCTCCTTGGAGATCGACCCGTAGGACATCGCGCCGGTGGAGAACCGCCGGACGATCGCCGAGACCGGCTCGACCTCCTCGATCGGCACCGGCGGGCGCACGCCCTCGCGCAGCCTGAACAGCCCGCGCAGGGTCATGAGCTTCTCGGCCTGGGTGTCGACCAGCTCGGTGTACTGCTTGAAGATCTCGTACCGGCGGGTGCGGGTGGCGTGCTGGAGCCGGAAGACGGTGTCGGGGTTGAACAGGTGCGGCTCGCCCTCGCGGCGCCACTGGTACTCCCCGCCGACCTCCAGGCGGCGGTGGGGGTTCTCGGCGCGCGGGTAGGCCCGCTGGTGGCGCAGCGCGGCCTCCTTGGCGAGCACGTCGAAGCCGACGCCGCCCAGCCGGGAGGTGGTGCCCGCGAAGCAGGCGTCGATGACCTCCTGGCTCAGCCCGAGCGCCTCGAAGATCTGCGCGCCGGTGTAGGAGGCGACCGTGGACACGCCCATCTTGGACATGATCTTCAGGACGCCCTTGCCGTACGCCTTGATCAGGTTGCGCACCGCGGCGCGCGGCTCCAGGGCCAGCGCCCCGGAGGCGATCAGGTCCTCGATGGTCTCGATCGCCAGGTAGGGGTTGACCGCCGAGGCGCCGTAGCCGATGAGCAGCGCCATGTGGTGGGCCTCACGGGCCTCCCCGGTCTCGACGACCAGGCCGACGCGGGTGCGCGACTTCTCGTGGATCAGGTGGTGGTGCACCGCGCCGGTGAGCAGCAGCGACGGGATCGGCGCCAGGCGGGCGTCGGAGCCGCGGTCCGACAGCACGATGGTGCGCGAGCCGTCCGCGATGGCCCGCGACACCTCGGCGCAGATCTCCTCGAGGCGGTGCAGCAGCGCCTCGCCGCCGCCCGCGACCTCGAACAGGCCGGAGACGACGTACGGCTGGAAGCCGGGCAGCGCGCCCTCGTCGTTGATGTGGATGATCTTGGCGAGCTCGTCGTTGTCGACCACCGGGTAGGGCAGGACGAGCCGGCGGCAGGACGCCGGGTCCGGCGCGAGCAGGTTGCCCTCGGGGCCGATGGTCGTCTGCAGCGAGGTGACCAGCTCTTCGCGGATCGCGTCCAGCGGCGGGTTGGTGACCTGGGCGAACAACTGGCTGAAGTAGTCGAACAGCAGCCGGGGCTTCTCGCTCAGCACCGCGACCGGGCTGTCGGTGCCCATCGAGCCGATCGGCTCGGCGCCGGCCTTGGCCATCGGGGCCAGGATGACGCGCAGCTCCTCTTCGGTGTAACCGAAGGTCTGCTGGCGCTTGACCAGGGCCTCGTGGGTGACGATCGGGCGCTGGCGCTCGGGCAGCTCCTCGAAGCGGATCAGCCCGGCGTGCAGCCAGTCGCCGTAGGGGTGGGCGGCGGCCAGCTCGGCCTTGATCTCGTCGTCCTCGATGATCTTGCCGCGCGAGGTGTCGACCAGGAACATCTTGCCCGGCTGGAGGCGGCCCTTGCGCACGACCCTGGACGGCTCGATGTCCAGCACGCCGGCCTCCGAGGCCAGGACGACCAGGCCGTCGTCGGTCACCCAGAAGCGGCCCGGGCGCAGGCCGTTGCGGTCGAGGACCGCGCCGACCAGGGTGCCGTCGCTGAAGGTGATCGACGCGGGGCCGTCCCACGCCTCCATCGAGGTGGAGTGGTACTCATAGAAGGCGCGCCGCGCCGGATCCATCTCGGTGTGGTTCTCCCACGCCTCGGGGATCATCATCAGCACCGCGTGCGGCAGGCTCCGGCCGCCCAGGTGCAGCAGCTCCAGGCACTCGTCGAAGGAGGCGGTGTCGGAGCCGTCGGGGTCGCAGATCGGGAACAGCCGCGTCAGGTCGCCGGGGATCAGGTCGGTGGCCAGCATCGCCTCGCGGGCCCGCATCCAGTTGCGGTTGCCCTTGACGGTGTTGATCTCACCGTTGTGCGCGACGTACCGGTAGGGGTGGGCCAGCGGCCACGACGGGAAGGTGTTGGTCGAGAACCGCGAGTGCACCAGGGCGATCGCGCTGACGAACCTCGCGTCGGACAGGTCGGGGAAGAACGGCTCGAGCTGCGGGGTGGTCAGCATGCCCTTGTAGACGATGGTGCGCGAGGACAGCGAGGGGAAGTAGACGTCCACCTCGTGCTCGGCCCGCTTGCGCAGGCAGAAGGCCAGCCGGTCCAGCTCCAGCCCGGACTCGCCGTTCGGGGAGGACACGAACAGCTGCCGGAAGGCCGGCATGACCGCGCGGGCGCTCGGCCCGGCGTGGGCGGTGTCGATCGGCACCTCGCGCCAGCCGTGGACGGTCAGGCCCTCCTCGGCGGCGACCTCCTCGATCATGCGGACGGCGGTCGCGCGGGCCTGCTCGTCCATCGGCAGGTAGGCGACGCCGGCGGCGTAGGAACCGGCCGGGGGAAGGGGGAAGTCCACCGCGTCACGGAGGAACGCGTCAGGTATCTGGGTGAGAATTCCCGCGCCGTCACCGGTGTCTGGTTCGCTACCCTTGGCCCCTCGGTGGTCCAGGTTGCAGAGTGCCGTCAGGGCCTTGGCGACGATGTCGTGGCTCCGGCGCCCGGCGACGTCCGCGACCATCGCCACACCACAGGCGTCGTGCTCCTGCGAGGGGTGATATAGGCCCTGGGGCTCGGGGAACCCGAGGCGGGCAGCAGGCATTGAATCCCTCCCGTCGTCTTCGTCTGCTTCGTCTTGATTGGCGATTGCAGGCAAGAGGGACGACGTTGGCCCTGCTGCTGTTAGGTGTGTAGAGACTACCGCACCCTGCCGGAATAGTGCCCACCCGGTGGGAATCGCGAACATTCACCATGTGGAGGCACTGCGATGTGCCCGCTGCCGTGCGTCCCCGGCCGCAGTGAAGGAACGCCGGAAAAATGGACGTTATTCCAGGTGAAGGCCCCGGTAAGGGTTCTGTAACCGGTCAGGCGAGAGTCAAGTTTCCCTACGGTCCCCACTCCTTATACCACGCTCCACCCACCCCACGCGCCCGGCCGCCCCTTCCGTCCACCTCCCGGCCGCCGGCCGGCGCCCGGGGCGGGTCAGCCGCTCGCGGCCAGGACGCGGCTCTGGACGAAGCCGCCCAGCCCCTCCAGCGCCACCTGTGGCAGAGTCAGGTCGGCGCGGCCGGTGTCGCCGACCGGGCCCACCCAGTTGACCACGACGAAGTGCCCGAGCGCCCGCACCTCGGCCCTGCTGTGCCCGGCGTCGAACGAGGCGGGCTGGCCCGCGGCGAGCCGCAGGAAGCCCTGGTCCGGCCGGGCGGCCAGCGCGTCCGCCAGCCGATCCGCCGCGGCCGCGTCGGGCATGTCGAACACGGCGTACTGGCCGGACACCCCGCCGTCCGCGCCGGCGAAGCTCGCCCGCACCACCTGGGCGCACCCGGCCACCGCCGCGGCCGGACCACTCCCCCACAGCGCCCGCGAGCAGTCGGCCGACACCGCGACCTGGCCGCGGCGCATGGTCACCCCCGACGCCGAGAGGGCGGCGGCCTGCCCGAACACCTCGGCCTCGCTCAACGGGCGCGGATCGTCGCGCCGGCTCGCGATGGGGGCGTACAACGCGGAGGTGCGCTCGGCGCGGACCCTGCCGGGAACCGGCCCGGTCTCGGGCCGGGTGAGCAGGAACACCGCCGCTCCGGCGCCGGCCAGGACGGCCGCGACCGCCACGGCGATCACCTTACGGCTGGGCATGGGCACGCACCCTACCCGGCCGGCGGCGGCGCGGTCGGGCCCGTGACGGCGACGACGCGACGGTAGATGGCCTTCTCGGCCGCCCGGGCGCCCAGGGCCAGCGAGACGAAGTCGTCCTTGGGCGTGGCCTCCTGGCCGTCGGCCCGCCCGACCCAGACGAACCCGGCGTAGTGCCCCATCGCGTGGCCGCTGGCCTCGGAGTAGCCGTCCTGCGGGAACGCCGCCCCCTTGGACTCCAGCGGGCGCACCCAGCCGCCGCCCCGGTAGAGCGTGGTCATCTGCTGCACGAACCCGCCGGCCGCGGCGGCGTCGGCCATGTTGAACAACGTGTACTGGGCGACGTACCGGCGGTCGGCGCTGAGGTAGATGCCGCGCACGGCCTGGGTGCAGCCGGTCTGCCCGAGTTTCGCCAGCACGCCGCCGCCCCACACCGCGGGAGCGCAGGCGCCGTCGAGACGGCGGCCGACGAGCTTGAGCGTCAGCGTCCCGCTGCGGACGGTCTTGACCGGGAAGACCTCCTCGGCGCGCAGCGGCGCCTGGTCGGCCTTGCGGTCGTCGATCGGCCCGAACAGCTTGGGCGAGGGCCAGGCCTGGTAGTCCTCCGGGCTGAGCAGCCCGATCGCGTCGGGCGCGGAGGACTCCTCGGCGGCCGGGGCCGACACGCCGAGGTTGCTGACGACGGCGGTCAGGCCGAAGCCGCCCACCAGCACCGCCACCACCGTGCCGGCGCCGAACAGGATGCGCTGCTGCCGCTGGGTCAGCCCGCGCTCGGACAGGGCGTCCACCTCGAACGAGGCGCGGCGCCGCTTGCTGCGCGTGCTCACTGGGCGCCGTCTCCCGCCGGACCGCTACCGGGCCCCATCTCGGCGTGCCCCCCCGAGAGGCCGCCATGGGTCATCGTGAATTCGCCTCCGACGCCGGTGCCACCGGGGCCGCCGCCGCGCTCTCGCCTTCCCGCCCCGCGTCACCGGACGCCGCCGGCGCGCTCTCGCGAGCCTCGCCCGATGCCACCGGCGCGCCTTCACGGACGTCGCCGGACGCCGCCGGCGCGCTCTCGCCCTCGGATCCTTGAGCGGAGGCGGGCGCCGCGTCGCCACTGCTCGCGGCCGCCGTGGCGGCGCCGGCGGACTCGGCGTCAGCGCTCGTGGACGCCGCGACCGCGGCGGATGCCCGGTCGCCGGGGGCGTCGGCCGGTGAGGCCGCTTCGGCCCGCTCGCCAGAGGCCGGTGAAGTGACCTCGGCCTGCTCGTCCGGAGCCGGTGAAGCGGCTTCAGCCCGCTCGCCCGGGGCCGGTGAGGTGGCCTCGGCCCGCTCGCCGGCCGGAGGGTCGCCGGCCTCCGGCCCGTCCTTCGCGGGGGCCTCGCCCTCGGCCTGTTCCCCCGGCTCGGCGGAGGAGGACCCGCCGGCCGCGGAGGCGGCGGCGATCTCGTGGTCGTCCGCCTGCGCGGCGTCGTGCGCGGGATCGGCGCCGGCCCCGTGCAGCGGGACGACGATCTCCTCGGTGGTCTTGTTCCTGGTCAGGTAGAGGTAGACCAGGGCGCCGAGGAAGATGACGATGGAGGTCCACTGGTTGAGCCGCAGGCCGAGGATCTGGTGGGCCGGGTCGACCCGCATGCCTTCGATCCAGAAGCGGCCCAGGGTGTAGCCGGCGACGTACACCGCGAACAGCCGGGCGTGACGCAGCGCGTAGCGCCTGCCCGCCCACACCAGCACGCCGGCCAGGGCCAGGTCCCACAGCGACTCGTACAGGAAAGTGGGGTGGTAGGTCGACACCCCGGGGATCGTGCCGGGACGGCCCGGATCGATCTCCAGCCCCCAGGGCAGGCTGGTCGGCCCGCCGAACAGCTCCTGGTTGAAGTAGTTGCCCCAGCGGCCGATGGCCTGCGCCACCGCGATGCCCGGCGCGACCGTGTCGGCGACCGCCGACAGCGAGATGCCCCGCCTGCGGCAGGCGATCCACACTCCGACCGCGCCGAGCGCGATGGCACCCCAGATGCCCAGGCCGCCGTGCCAGATGTACAGCGCGTCGATCGGGCGGTTCGGGGCGTCGTCGGCGAAGTAGAGCTGCCAGTCGCTGATGACGTGGTAGAGCCGGCCGCCGACCAGGCCGAACGGGACGGCCCAGACGGCCAGGTCGGTGATGGTGCCGGGCTCGCCGCCGCGCGCGCGCCAGCGGCGCTCGCCGATCCATACGGCGGCGATGACGCCGAGCACGATGCAGAAAGCGTAGGCGCGCAGAGGGATCGGTCCGAGGTACCAGACCCCTTCTGGCGGGCTGGGAATGGAGGCCAGGGGCATGTCAGGTGACGTTACCGGTTCCAGGCCTACTTCGCGGCATCAAGGATGGTCTGACGCAGCGACGAGGGGCTGAAGGCGATCTTGTTGTCGATTTCCTTCCCGTCGAGCCGCAGCGTCGGGGTGCCCTCGAAGACCTTCGAATCGATGATCTTCTTGTTGTAGTCGGCCTGGGTCTGGGCGTACTTCTGGGTCTTGACGCACTGCGCGAAGCCGGGATCGGTGACACCGGCGTCCTTGCCCCAGGCGACCAGGTCGTCGAGCGCGAAGCCCTGCTTGGTCTCGGGGGGCTGCTCCTTGTAGATGCGGTCGTGGAAGGCCATCCACTGCCCGCCCCCGGGCACGCATCGGGCGGCCGCCGAGGCGCGCGTGGTGTTACCGAGCGTCGGCTCCTGGGTGAAGATGTTCACGACGTGGTAGACGACCTTGACCTGGCCGGCCGCCGCCATGTTCTTCACCGTAGCGCTGCTGGTCTGCTCGAACGCCTTGCACGCCGGGCACTGGAAGTCCTCGTAGATGTCGAGGACGGGCTTGGTGACGCCCGGCTTGGCCATGACCGTCGAGCCGTCGGCGGCCAGGCTGATCGGCGCGAGGTCGCCGCTGAGCGTCTCGGATTTGCCCGACTGGACGTACCACCAGCCGCCGCCGACCACGGCGAGCACCACGACCACCGAGGTGATGATGGTCGCCAGACGCCTGCGCTGCTGCTGGGCGTGCTCTTTCTCGCGCTGCGCCTTGATGCGCTCGCGGGCCGAGACCTCCCGCGCGGCCTTTCCCATCAGAGACTCTCCTTCATGTCGGGCCGGTGATCGTCGTCGGTCACGCGGCCTCCCCCGTCGTCCTCGCCGCTCTCGTCGGCGTCCTCGTCGTCGTCGCGGGCCGCCCCGGCCGGCACCAGCCCGAGGGCGGAGTCGAGCGAGAGGCGGCCGGGGGCGAACCGGATGATCCACACCCCCAGCAGGAACAGGCCGCCGTCTCTGAGGATCTCCCAGAAGTAGGAGGGACTCTGCCCGGCGGCCAGCTTGCCGCCGCCGCCGAAGCAGCCGCAGTCGATGCGCAGGCCGCGCGCCCACGCCGAGGCGATGCCGATCACGAAGGCCAGCATGAGCAGCGCGGACACCACGCCCGCCGCGCGCGTGAGCAGCCCGGCGACCAGCAGCACCCCGACGACGATCTCGACGATCGGCAGGCCGTAGCCCATCGCCGTGGCGACCTGCGCCGGCAGCAGCTCGTAGGCCTGCACCGCCTGGATCGACAGCGCCGGTGTGCCGATCTTGAGCCAGCCGGCGACGATCAGCACGACGGCGACCACCAGCCGCGCGAGCGTCGTCACCCAGGGTACCGCCGGGTGCGCGTTGAGCGACCTCATCGGCGCGGCCTTCCCGACCTCACCAGCATCATCGTCTCCTTATCCCCACGAGCCGACGCCCGGGACGGGTCACGCCGTGGACGCCCCGGGCGATCGGGGCCGGTCACGACGGCGCGCGGCGGCCTTCCTTGCCGAAGGCTACCGGCTGACCAGCCCATCATGAGGCCGATAAGCACCCGGTAAGCAATCTTCGTCCGTAGACTGCCACACGGCCGTGAGCTCGGGAAACGGACGCATCGCCCTCGCTGGAGGGACGAAAGACCCTTGCCCGGGCAGGCCCGGGCGAACCGACCACGCTCCCGCAGAGGGCGAGCCGGTCAGGCGCGGACGCCGGTGGCCAGCTCGGCCGCCAGCTCGCGCACCGACGCGAGGCCCGCGGCCTCGTCGGGGGCGTCCAGCAGCCGGCGGATGAACGCCGAGCCCACGATGACGCCGTCGGCGTAACCGGCCACCTCGGCGGCCTGCGCGCCGGTGCCGACGCCGAGACCCACGCACACGGGCAGGCCGGTGTGCGGACGGCAGCGCTTCACCAGGCCCTCGGCGGCGCTGCTCACGCTCGCGCGCGCGCCGGTGACGCCCATGAGCGAGGCGGCGTACACGAAGCCGGTGCAGCAGTCGGTGACGGCCTTGATGCGCTCGTCGGGCGAGCTCGGCGCGACGAGGAAGACGGTGTCGATGCCGGCCGCCGCGCTGTACTCGCGCCAGGGCCCGGCCTCCTCGGGAGTGAGGTCGGGGGTGATGGTGCCGGTGCCGCCGGCGTCGGCGAGCTCGCGGGCGAACCGCTCGGCGCCGTAGCGGTCGATCGGGTTCCAGTAGGTCATGACGAGCACCGCGGCGCCGCTCTTGGCCACGCCTTCGACGGTGCGCATCACGTCGGCGATGCGGGTGCCGTTGACGAGGGCGCGGTGCACGGCGTCCTGGATGGTGGGACCGTCCATCAGCGGGTCGGAGTAGGGCAGGCCGATCTCGATGACGTCACAGCCGGCCTCCACCATGGCGGTGGCCGCGGCGATGGCGCCGTCCTTGGTGGGGAAGCCGGCCGGGAGGTACCCGACGAGGGCGGCCCGCTTGTCGGCCCGCGCCTTCTCGAACACCGTCTGAAGAGTCGTCATGTCAGGATGTCCCGCTTACAGGTGTCTGGAGGCCTACAGGTCGAAGTACTTCATGGCGGTGCCCATGTCCTTGTCGCCGCGCCCGGAGAGGTTGACCAGGATGGTCGCCTCCGGGCCGAGCTCGCGGCCGAGCTTGACGACGCCCGCCAGGGCGTGCGCCGACTCGATGGCGGGGATGATGCCCTCGGTGCGCGCGAGCAGCGAGAAGGACTCCATCGCCTCGTCGTCGGTGATGCCGTGGTAGGTGGCGCGGCCGGTGTCCTTGAGCCAGGCGTGCTCGGGGCCGACGCCGGGGTAGTCCAGGCCCGCCGAGATGGAGTGGGACTCGATGGTCTGGCCCTCGTCGTCCTGCAGGACGTAGGTGCGCGAGCCGTGCAGGACGCCGATGGAGCCCTCGGTGAGGGTGCAGGCGTGCTCGCCGGACTCGACGCCGTGCCCCGCGGCCTCGTAGCCGTGCAGGGCGACGCCCTCGTCGCCGATGAAGGCGTGGAACAGGCCGATGGCGTTGGAGCCGCCGCCGACGGCCGCCGCGACGGCGTCGGGCAGGCGGCCGGTGAGGTCGAGCACCTGGCGGCGGGCCTCGACGCCGATGATGCGCGCGAAGTCGCGGACGATCTCGGGGAAGGGGTGGGGGCCGGCGACGGTGCCGAACAGGTAGTGGGTGTCGTCGACGTTGGTCACCCAGTCACGGAAGGCCTCGTTGATGGCGTCCTTGAGGGTGCGGCTGCCGTTGGCGACCGGGACGACCCGGGCGCCGAGGAGCTTCATGCGGGCGACGTTGAGCGCCTGGCGCTCGCAGTCGACCTCGCCCATGTAGATGACGCACTCGAGGCCGAGCAGCGCGCAGGCGGTGGCGGTGGCGACGCCGTGCTGGCCGGCGCCGGTCTCGGCGATGACGCGGCCCTTGCCGAGGCGCTTGGTGAGCAGGGCCTGGCCGAGCACGTTGTTGATCTTGTGGGCGCCGGTGTGCGTGAGGTCCTCGCGCTTGAGCAGCACGCGGGCGCCGCCGGCCACCTCGCCGAACCGCTTGACCTCGGTGATCGTGGTCGGCCGCCCGGCGTAGGTGCGCAGCAGGTGGTCGAACTCGGCGACGAACGCGGGGTCGTTCTTGGCCTCGGCGTAGACCTTGGCGACCTCGTCGAGGGCGGGGATCAGCGCCTCGGGCACGAACCGGCCGCCGAAGACGCCGAAGCGCCCCCGGGTGTCGGGGTCGTCGCCAGCCACGCCGCCGCCCACGAGGTCGGCGGCGGTGATGATGGGACCTTCTGCGATGGTCACTGCTGCCTCTCGGGTCCGTTGTCGAGTCGCGATGCGGGGTGCGCTCCGGCGGTGACCAGGTCGACCACGGCGGCACGGGGGTCCTTGCCGGTGACCAGGCTCTCGCCGACGAGCACGGCGTCGGCGCCGGCGCGGGCGTAGGCCAGCAGGTCGTGCGGGCCGCGCACGCCGGACTCGGCGATCTTGATGACGCCGTCCGGGATCTTGGGCGCGATCCGGGCGAAGACGTCGCGGTCGACCTCCAGGGTCTTGAGGTTCCGCGCGTTCACTCCGACGATCTTGGCACCGGCTTCCAGCGCCCGGTCGAGCTCGTCTTCAGTATGCACCTCGACGAGCGGCGCCAGGCCGATCGACTCGGCCCTTTCGATCAAAGAGACCAGGGCGTTCTGCTCGAGGGCGGCCACGATCAGCAGCGCGAGGTCGGCGCCGTGCGCCCGGGCCTCCCACAGCTGGTAGGAGCTGACCACGAAGTCCTTGCGCAGGACCGGGATGTCCACCGCCGCGCGGACCGCGGCGAGGTCGTCCAGGCTGCCGCCGAAGCGGCGGCCCTCGGTCAGCACGCTGATGACGTGCGCCCCGCCCGCCTCGTAGTCGCCGGCCAGCGCCGCGGGGTCGGCGATCGCGGCCAGGGCCCCCTTGGAAGGGCTGGACCGCTTGACCTCGGCGATGACGGAGACCTTGTCGCCGCCCAGCGCGGCGTAGGCGTCCCTGGTGGCGGGCGCGCGCTGGGCCCGTTCCTTGAGCTCCGCCAGCGACACGGCCTGCTGCCGGTCGGCGAGGTCGGCCCGCACGCCGTCCAGGATCTCGTCGAGCACGCTCACTTGATCTCCTCGCTTGGCTCGCTCACCCGTACCGGGTCCCTCCGTCGCTGTACCCCCGGGCCGAGGACGGCCTCGCCCCGATCGGCTGATCGGCTCGGAGGCCCGCTTCCTCTCCCGACCTTGCCCTGCCGATGGTATCGGGCTTACCGCCGTCGCCTCGCCACAGGGTGGCGATCGTGAAGCGTCATGGCGCGAGGAACCTGCCGAAAGGCAGATTCCGCACGATCCAGTAGACGATCACCAGCGCGAGGAACGCCCAGATGTAGGCCGGGTGGGCCAGCGTCGTACGGACCGGCCGCCCCTGCCAGGTGCGCAGAGCCCACCGCCCCCACCAGAACAGCAGGAAAGGGACGGTCGCCACGGCCAGCGGGTTGAGCCCGACGGCCGCCACGACGTCGCCGTGCGCGAGGGCGTGGATGGTGCGCAGTGTGCCGCAACCGGGGCAGTACAGCCCGGTGATGAACAGGAAGGGGCAGGTCGGGTAGTGGCCGGCCTGGTTGGGGTCGACCATGCCCACGTAGGTGAACACCGCCCCCGTGAGCGCCGCGGCGCCGAAGGGCGCGAGCATGGACCGCAGACGGCCCGTGCCGCGCCTCCCGGTGTGTTCCGCGTGCGTCGTCATCAGTAGTTGTAGCCGTGGGTGCTCGCGGTGCTGAAGACCACGGCCAGCAGCAGGAAGTACCCGACGATCACGACGACGTCGACGACGATGCCCCAGATGAGGGCCCGCTTCCACCAGGTCTTCGCCTCTTCGGAGGCGGCGATGGCCCCCTGGTAGTCGCCGACGGCCCACTTGGAGTTGACCTGGGACGACTTGACGATCGAGACGATGCCGAAGGGCAGACAGCAGAACAGCGTGGTGAGGATCGCCGGGACCAGGTGGTTGTCCGGCGCGGGCGGCCCGCCTCCGTAGGGGCCCTGCCCGTAACCGCCCTGGGGCGGCGGGTACCCGCCCTGCTGACCGTAGCCCTGCTGCCCGTACCCCTGCTGGCCGTAGCCCCCCTGCTGGCCGTATCCCCCGCCTTGCTGTCCGTACCCCGGCTGCTGCTGCCCGTAGCCGCCGTCCTGCTGGCCGTACCCCCCGGAGGGCTGGCCACCGGGCTGCTGAGGGTCGTACCCCTCAGGATTGCCCGGCTGATTCCCGTAGCTCATGGAAGGCTCCTGTGAGTGAAATCGCGTATTGCGCTGCGGCAGCATAGCGACGACCGGTGACGCGCATGGGCGTTGTTCCGCTTTGTGGACAACTTGTCATATTGCAGGGACATCAGGTCAGCCCTGCCGCCCGTCCGGCCCCTCACCCTCGGTCGGATCGACGCCCTGGTCGAGCGCGTCCCACAGCGACCGCTCGGACCGCTCGGACCTGGCCGGACGCTCTCCACGCTCTCCGCTGGCGGCGCCGTCCGGGCGAGGGCCCCGCCGCTCGTACCGCTCGGACATGGCGGGCCAGCGGCCGCCGCGCGCCGCCGCGACCGCGCCGGCCGCGGTGAGCGCCAGGCCCCCCGCGGCGGCGGCGATCGGCCACGCGGGCATGGCGGACACCGCCGTCTTGGCCAGGCCGGTGAGCGTGCCGCCGGGCCCTGCGACCTCCACCGCGCGTGAAGGGGAGGCCCCCTGCCCGGCGGCCACGGCGGCCGCCGCGCCGAGCAGGGCGATGAGGGCGCCGACGACCCTGCGCCACAGGCCGCGGGTGGCGAGCACGGCGACCACCGCGGCCAGGCAGGCCAGGGCGAGCGGGCTCAGGACGGGCGCCAGGTCGCCGCCGGACAGGGCGACCGTGCCGGAACGGGTGGCGCCGGGAGCGGGCGGGTAGGCGACCTCGGCCCAGACGCGCCCGGAGGCGAGCAGGATGAGCGCCGCTCCAAGGACGCCGGCCGCCACCCAGGCCAGCAGCCCGCGGCGGGTGCCGCCGCGCGCCGCGCCGGTACGGGCGGGGGCCACGGGCGCGGTCACTGGGGCTCCTGGACCCGCAGCACGTCGGCGTCGAAGCAGGTGCGGTCGCCGGTGTGGCAGGCCGCCCCCACCTGGTCGACCTGGAGCAGGATGGTGTCGCCGTCGCAGTCGAGGGCCACGTGCCTGACGTGCTGGACGTGGCCGGAGGTCTCGCCCTTGACCCAGTAGGAGCGGCGGCTGCGCGACCAGTAGGTCGCCCGGCCGGTGGTGAGCGTGCGGTGCAGCGCCTCGTCGTCCATCCAGGCCAGCATCAGCACCTCGCCGGTGCCGTGCTGCTGGACCACCGCGGGCACCAGCCCGTCCGCCGTGCGCTTGAGGCGGTCGGCGATCTTCTGCTCAAGAGGCATGGGGCAATTCTGCCGCAACCCCCCGCAGGGGCAGGTCACCGCAGGGGTATGCCGCGCCGGGGTCGATGCCGCTCTCCCTGTGCCTCTGGCCCGGTTCATAACAGCGATACCGGTTTGTGCTTCACCGCGAACCCCCGACTCCATATGTTTCCGACATGCCAGACCAGAACGTGGCGGTGCGGCTGCGCGGCCTTCGCAAGAACTTCGGCGCGGTGGAGGCGGTCGCCGGGGTCGACCTCGACATCGCCGACGGCGAGTTCTTCGCGATGCTCGGCCCGTCGGGGTCGGGCAAGACCACCGTGCTGCGCATGATCGCGGGCTTCGAGTCGCCCACGTCCGGCACCGTCGAACTGGGCGGGCGCGAGGTCACCCGCCTGGCCCCCTTCGAGCGGGACGTCAACACCGTCTTCCAGGACTACGCGCTGTTCCCGCACATGAGCGTGCTGCAGAACGTCGAGTACGGCCTGCGGGTGAAGAGGGTCCCGAAGGGCGAGCGGCGCGAGCGGGCCGCCGAGGCGCTGGCCGCGGTGCGCCTGCCGGGGTTCGAAGGACGGCGGCCCTCACAGCTCTCGGGCGGGCAGCGCCAGCGGGTCGCGCTCGCCAGGGCGCTGGTCAACCGGCCGCGGGTGCTGCTGCTGGACGAGCCCCTCGGCGCCCTGGACCTCAAGCTGCGTGAGGAGATGCAGGTCGAGTTGAAGCAGATCCAGCGCCAGGTCGGCATCACCTTCCTGTTCGTCACCCACGACCAGGAGGAGGCCCTCACCATGAGCGACCGTGTCGCGGTGTTCGACCGGGGCCGCGTCGAGCAGGTCGGCACCCCCGCCGAGGTGTACGAGCGGCCCTCCACGCCGTTCGTGGCGGGGTTCGTCGGCACCTCCAACCTGATCTCCGGCGAGGCGGCGGAATCGGTGCTCGGCAAGGAAGGCACCTACAGCGTCCGCCCCGAGAAGCTGCGCCTGATGCTCGACGTGGACGCCCCCGTCGGCGGCGAGGAGCACAGCGCCACCGGCACGATCGCCGAGGTCGTGTACGCCGGGGCCTCGACCAGGTTCCTCGTCGACCTCGACGCCGGGGGGCGGCTCATCGTCCTGCAGCAGAACCTGGAGGTCTCCTCCATGGAGGTCACCGGGCTGCGCGGCGGCCGCGTGCGGCTGGTCTGGAACCGCCGCCACGAGTTCGCCATCGCTCCCTGACCCGCCCGTCCGACCCTTAGGAGGGACACCATGCGGTCCACCCGACTCGCGATCGCCGCCGCCGCGCTCGCCCTGGCCGCCGCTGCCTGCGGCGGCGCATCCTCCGGTGGCGGCGCCTCCGGAGGCACGGCCGCCCCCGGCCGGAGCGGGTTCACCCCGCCCAAGATCGAGGCGCTCGGGAGCCTGGGCGCCGGCGAGGGCCAGGTCAACCTGGTGGCCTGGGCCGGCTACGCCGAGGACGGCTCCAACGACCCCAAGGTCGACTGGGTCCACCCCTTCGAGAAGGCCACCGGCTGCAAGGTCGACACCAAGACCGCCGGCACCTCCGACGAGATGGTGAACCTGATGAAGACCGGCGAGTACGACGCCGTGTCCGCCTCCGGGGACGCGTCGCTGCGCCTGATCGCCTCCGGCACGGTCGCGCCGGTCAACACCGACCTGGTGCCCAACTACAAGGACGTCTTCGACGGTCTCAAGCTCAAGCCGTGGAACTCGGTCGGCGGGGTGGCCTACGGCGTGCCGCACGGCCGCGGCGCCAACCTGCTGATGTGGCGCACCGACAAGGTGAACCCGGCGCCGGACTCCTGGGGCGTGGTGTTCGACCCGGCCTCCCCCTACAAGGGCAGGCTGACGGCCTACGACTCCCCCATCTACATCGCCGACGCGGCCCTGTACCTGATGGCCACCAAGCCCGGCCTCGGCATCAAGGACCCCTACGCCCTTGACGACGAGCAGTTCCAGGCGGCCGTCGACCTGCTCAAGCAGCAGAAGCAGAACATCGGCGAGTACTGGTCGGACTACACCAAGGCCGTGCAGGCGTTCAAGAGCGGCGACACCGTGGCGGGCACGACCTGGCAGGTCATCGCCAACCTGGTCAAGGCCGACAAGGCGCCGGTCGAGGCGATCCTGCCCAAGGAGGGCGCCACCGGCTGGTCGGACACCTGGATGGTCGCCGCCAAGGCCAAGCACCCCAACTGCGCCTACAAGTGGCTCGACTGGATCATCTCGCCGAAGGCCAACGCCCAGGTCGCCGAGTGGTTCGGCGAGGCGCCCTCCAACGCCGAGGCGTGCGGGCAGACCTCCGACAAGACCTTCTGCGAGACCTACCACGCCACCGACGAGTCCTACTTCTCCAAGGTCCACTACTGGACGACCCCGATCGCCCAGTGCCTGGACGGCCGCACGGACGTCACGTGCAAGGACTACTCGGAGTGGACCCGGGCCTGGACGGAGATCAAGGGGTGACGACCTCGGCATCGGGGGCATCGGGGGCGCCGGCCGCGCCGGCGTCCCCGTCCGGGCGGGCCGGACCAGGGGCGGCGCGGCAGGGACGGCCCGGCCCGCGCCGCAGGCTCGCCGCCGCGCTCCACCGGCACGCCGGCGTGCGGCTGTCGCTGCTGCTGTCGGCGCCGCTGGCCTGGCTCGGCGTCGCCTACCTCGGCGCACTGGCCGCGCTGTTCGTCACCGCGTTCTGGAGCACCGACGCCTTCACCGGCGACCTGGTAAGGACCTTCACCTGGGCCAACTTCCACGACGTTCTGACGGTCGAGGTCTACAGGACCGTCGCCCTGCGGTCGGTGGGCGTGGCGGTGGCGGTGACGCTGATCGACGTCGCGATCGCCTTCCCGATGGCGTTCGCGATGGCCAAGCTCGCCTCGCCGCGCGCCCAGCGCTGGCTGGTCATCGCCGTGCTGACGCCACTGTGGGCGTCCTACCTGGTCAAGGCGTACGCCTGGCGGGTCATGCTGTCCGGAGGCGGCCTGCTCGGCTGGGGGTACGGGCTGACGGCCACCATCGCGACCCTGGCCTACCTGTGGCTGCCGTACATGATCCTGCCGATCTACGCGGGGCTGGAGCGGCTGCCGGACTCGCTGCTGGAGGCGGCGGGCGACCTCGGCGCGCGGGGATGGCGGGTGTTCCGCACGGTCGTGTGGCCGCTCGCCTTCCCCGCGATCGTGGCCGGCTCGGTGTTCACCTTCTCCCTGTCGCTCGGCGACTACATCGCCGTGAAGATCGTCGGGGGCCGGAGCCAGCTCATCGGCAACGTCGTCTACGACAATGTCGGCGCGGCGAACAACCTCCCCTTCGCCGCCGCGGTCGCCACGGTCCCGGTCGTGATCATGCTGGTGTACCTGGCGGCCGTCCGCCGCACCGGGGCGCTGGAGAACCTGTGACCGGCGCGCCCCCCGTGACCCCGTCCCGCCCCGCGAACCCCCCGGCCAGGAGGCTCCGGTGAACCTGTCCCGAACGGCGCGGCTGGCGCTGCGCGCGGCGCTGGCGCTCGGGCTCGGCGTCATCTACGTGCCGCTGGCGATCGTGCTGCTGAACTCCTTCAACTCCGACCGGACCTTCGCCTGGCCGCCGGCCGGGTTCACCACGCGGTGGTGGAGCATCGCCTGGGACTCCTCGGGCGTGCGCGACGCGCTGTGGACCTCGGTGCGGGCCGGGCTGGGCGCGACGGCGATCGCGCTGGTGCTCGGCACGATGGCGGCCTTCGCCGTGCAGCGCCACCGGTTCTTCGGCCGGGACGCCGTCTCGCTGCTCATCGTGCTGCCGATCGCGCTGCCGGGCATCGTGACCGGCATCGCGCTCAACAACGCCTTCCGCACGATCCTCGAGCCCTTCGGCGTCGGGCTCGGCATGTTCACCGTGATCGTGGGCCACGCGACGTTCTGCGTGGTGACCGTGCACAACAACGTGCTGGCGCGGCTGCGGCGGACCGGGCTGAACATGGAGGAAGCCTCGGCCGACCTGGGAGCGGACACCTTCACGACCTTCCGCCTGGTCACCTTCCCGATGATGCGCTCGGCGCTGCTGGCGGGCGGCCTTCTGGCCTTCGCGCTGTCGTTCGACGAGATCATCGTGACGACGTTCACCGCCGGGGCGGGGGTGAGGACGCTGCCGATCTGGATCTTCGAGAACCTGTTCCGCCCGAACCAGGCGCCGGTGGTCAACGTCGTCGCCGCCGCGCTCATCGTGCTGTCGGTGGTCCCCATCTACCTGGCCCAGCGCCTGTCGGGCACGGCCGGCACGCACTGACGGCGGCCTGTCCGCACCCCGAGGGCGTTCCGGCCGGCGCCCGGCGCGCGCCCGCGCGCGCCGGGCGGGCCACGGGCGAGCAACATCACGCAACATGGGGGAACCGCGCGCGGCGTTCACGCTACGGTCGTCGGGTCGGCGACGTCACCCGGTCCACGCTCCGGAGAGGTGGCCTCCCATGCCTCCCCCGCGCATCACCGAAGCCAAGGGAATCCTCGCCGCGCGGCTGCGCGAGATCCGCAGCGAGGCCGGCATGACCGGGCGGCTCCTGGCCTCCCAGGCGGGCTGGCACTACTCCAAGGTGTCGAAGATCGAGAACGCGGCGCAGATGCCCAACGAGACCGACATCCGGGTCTGGTGCCGGATATGCGACGCCGAGGAGTACGTGGTGGACCTGATCGCCGCCGTTCGCAACATCGACTCCATGTACACCGAGTGGCGGCGCCTGGAGTCCACCGGGCTGCGCCACGTGCAGGAGTCCTTCCAGCCGCTCTACCGCGACACCCAGCAGTTCCGGGTCTTCCAGCACTCCGCGGTCCCCGGCCTGCTGCAGACCCCCGGCTACGCCCGCGCGCACCTGCGGGCGGTCATCGACTTCCGCGGCATCCCCGACGACCTGGACGACGCGGTGGCGGCGCGGCTGGCGCAGCAGCGGGTGCTGTCGGCCGGCGGCAAGCGGTTCATGTTCATCGTCGGCGAGCAGGCGCTGCGCACCCGGGTGTGCGGGGTCGAGGGCATGCTGGAGCAGCTCGACCGGCTGGCGGGACTGACGGCCAACACCCCGCAGCTCAGCTTCGGCGTCATCCCCGCCACCGCCCGCCCGGCGATCCTGCCGCCGGAGAACTTCTGGATCTACGACGCCACGCAGGTCAGGGTGGACACCATCCCCGGCCAGTACCGCATCAAGATCCCCAGCGACGTCGCCCTGTACGAAAGGGCCTTCGCCCGCCTGTCCGAGACGGCCGTCTACGGCCAGGCCGCGCGCGAGCTGGTCCAGGCGGAGGCGGAACGCCTGCGAGGAACATGAAGCAACATCGTTGAACCGCCCGCCGGTGGTCGCCTAGCGTCACCAGGGACGCACTCCGTGGTGACGCGGGGCACGCCCCCGTCTCGCACGTCCACCTCCGCCCGGACGGAGATCACGCCCATGGCGACCGCGGACAAGGTGATGAGCGCCGCTACGGCGGCCGACCACCTCAGACGGCTCGGCGACCTGCTGCGCGCGCGCGGCCTGCACGTGCGCGTCGGGGAGACCCGCGGCGGGGTGCCCCAGCTCATCGTGGTCAGCACCTCGGTGCCCACGCTCTCGGAGGTCATCTTCGCGGCCCGGGCCGAGGAGAGCTGGTGGTTCTGGTGGGCCTGGGCCGAGCGCATCGCCCCCGTGGACGACCCCCAGACGGCGGCCACGCACGTCTGCCAGGCCCTGCGCCCGGCCCCCCGCCACGACCGCTGAGACCGCGGCGGCACGCCAGGCGAGCCGCCGGGATCACCGGAAGGTCACCGCCGGGCCGGTGAGGCGGTGAGACCGCTGAGGTCGCCCGGACGCGGCGCGGCGAGCCGCGTCCGGGGTCAGGAGGTGCGGGCGGCGGAGGTCCAGGAGGCGTACAGGTCGGCGTAGACGCCGTCCTGGAGCACCAGCTCGGCGTGCGGGCCTCGCTGGACGATGCGCCCGTGCTCGAACACCAGCACCTCGTCCGCCGCCTCGGCGGTGGACAGGCGGTGGGCGATCGACACGGCCGTGCGGCCACGGGTGACGCCGTCGAGCGCGCGGGCCAGCCGCACCTCCGTCGCCGGGTCCACCGCGGAGGTGGCCTCGTCCAGCAGCAGCAGGTCGGGGTCGGCCAGGTAGGCCCGCGCCAGGGCGACGAGCTGGCGCTCCCCGGCCGACAGCGACTCGCCGCGCTGGCCGACCGAGGTGGCCAGGCCCGCGGGCAGGCCCTCCAGCCAGTCGGTCAGGCCCAGTTCGGTGATGGCCAGGGCGATGTCGGCGTCGGTGGCCGAGGGGCGGCCGTAGCGGATGTTGTCGGCGAGCGTGCCGTCGAACAGGAACCCGTCCTGCGGAACCATGACGATGCGCTCGCGCAGCGAGGAGAACCGCACCTTGCGCAGGTCCGCGCCGTCGACCAGGATGCGCCCGGAGGTCGGGTCCATGAGCCGGGTGAGCAGCTTGGCGAAGGTCGTCTTGCCCGAGCCGGTCTCCCCCACGACCGCGACGCGCGTGCGGGGCCCGATCTCGACCGACACCTCGTGCAGCACCCGCGGGCCGTCGGGGTAGTGGAAGCCGACGTCCTGGAAGGACACCGTGATGGGGCCGCGCGGCAGGACCGCGCCCTTGTCCGCGGGGTCGGCGACGTCAGCGGGGGTGTCCAGCACGCCGAGCACCCGCCGCCAGCCGGCGACGGCGTTCTGGGCGTCGTTGAGCACCTCGGTCGCCGTCTGCAGCGGGCTGATGAACAGCGTGATCAGGAACAGGAACGCGACCAGCCGCCCGGCGGAGATGGTGCCGCCCACCCCGAGATGCACGCCGAGCAGGACCACTCCGGCGATCGCCACCGCGCCCACCAGCTCGGTGGTCGGGAAAGTGAAGGCGATGATCTTCTGCGCGCGGGTCTGCGCCCGCTGGTGCAGGCCGACGGCCTCGTCGATGCGGCGCGCGGTGCGCTCCTCCGATCCGTACGCCCGGATCACCGCGCTGCCCACCACCGACTCGCTGACCGCCGCCAGCATGTCGCCGGTGCGCTCGCGGACCTGGGTGTAGGCGCGGGCCACCAACCTCTGGAACCGCGGCAGCGCGACGGCCATCGGCAGGAAGCAGCCCCAGACGACCAGCGCGAGCTGCCAGGAGTACAGGGCCATCATCACGCTCGCGATGAGCAACTGGCCCACCGAGATGATGACCATGAGGCCACCCCACTGCATGAACGTGCTGATCTGGTCCACGTCGCTGGTGACCCGGGAGACCAGCGCGCCGCGCCGCTCGGTGTTCTGGGTCAGCACCGACAGGTCGTGGACGTGACGGAACGCCTTGCCCCGCAGCGAGGCCAGCCCCGACTCGGTCGAGCGGTAGAGCCGCACGTTCATCAGGTAGCCGCACAGGGCGGTCAGCAGCACCGCGACGGCGCAGAGCACGACGGCCTTGGTGATGAACGGCATGTCCGGTGACGTGGTGTCCTTCAGGCCGCGGTCGATGACCTGCTGTACCGCGAAGGGGACGATCACCTTGCCGAGCGTGGCGAGCACCGCCAGCAGCAGCGTGACCGGCAGCCCGGTGCGGAACTCCGGCGACAGCGCGAGGCCGCGCCGCAGCGTCGCCAGGGCCGAACGCTCCTCCATGCGCAGCGCGCCGCCCGCCTTCACGGCGGCGGCGCCGCGTTCTTCGACCTGGGTCGTCATGCCACGATCTCCTCGTCGGCGTCCAGCGCCGCGCGCTCGGCCTCTTCACGTTCGTATGCGGTGACCAGGTTGCGGTAGCCCTCGCAGCGGGCCAGCAGCTCGTCATGGGCGCCGCGGTCGACAACGCGGCCCTGCTCCAGGTAGACCACCTCGTCGGCCAGCGCGATCGTCGCCATGCGGTAGGCGACCACGATCACCGTGGAGTCGGGAGACCCGTCCCGCAGGCCGAACAGAATTCGGCCCTCCACCTGCGCGTCCACGCTGGAGGTGGCGTCGTCCAGGATGAGCAGCCGGGGTGTCCTGACCAGGGCCCGGGCCAGCGCCAGGCGCTGCCGCTGCCCGCCCGACAGGGTCGCGCCGCGCTCGCCGATGCGGGTGTCCAGGCTCTTGGGCAGAGCGCTGACGAAGCCCTCGGCCTGCGCCAGGCGCAGCGCCGCCCACACCTTCTCGTCCGGCACGTCCTCCTGCGAGCCCAGGGTCAGGTTGCCGCGGACGGTGTCGTCGAACAGGAACGTCTGCTGCGGCACCAGGGCCGCGGCGGTGCTCACCTCGCCGCGGGCGACCTCGCGCAGGTCCACCCCGTCGATGAGCACCCGTCCCTCGTCGGGGTCGACGAGGCGGACCAGCAGCTGGGTCAGCGTCGACTTGCCTGACCCGGTGGGGCCGACGAGCGCCACCGTCCGGCCCGGCCTGACCTCGAAGCCCACGCCCGACAGCACGGGCGCGCCCGGCACGTAGGCGAAGCTGAGGTCGCGCACCTCGATGCGCGCCGGGCCGGCCGCGGGCAGGCGCGCCGGGCCGAACTCCATCGACCCGGACGCGTTCAGCACGTCCTGCACCCGCCGCCAGCCGACGACGCTGCGCGGCAGCTCGGCGAGCACCCAGCCGAGCGCGCGGATCGGGAAGGCGAGCAGCGTGAACAGGTAGGAGATCTGGATGAGCTCTCCGGAGGAGACGTCCCCCGCGGCCAGGCGGACCGAGCCGAACAGCAGCACCGCCAGCACGCCCAAGGTGGGCAGCGCCTCCAGCAGCGGGTCGAACAGGCCGCGGATGCGGCCCACGGCGATGTTGGCGTCGCGCAGCCGGTCGGCCGTGGCCTGGAAGCGCGCCGCCTCGGTGTCCTCCCGGCCGAGGGTCTTGACGACGAGCGCCCCCTCGAAGCTCTCGTGCGCGATCTCGCTGACCTCGGCGCGCAGTTGCTGCGCCCGCATCACCAGCGGGGAGAGCCTGCGCTGGTAGACCAGGTTCAGCACGGCGATGGCCGGAAAGATCAGGAAGCCGACCAGGGCGAGCACCGGGTCGACGACCAGGATGGCGACGGCCGCGGTGACCAGCATCACCACGACGCCGACGGCCATCGGCAGCGGCGCGAGCGGCGCCCAGGCGGCCTCGACGTCGGAACTGGCGTTGGACAGCAGCTGGCCGGTCGGGTGACGGTGGTGCCAGGCCAGCGGCAGCCGCAGGTACTGGCGGGTCACCTCGCGCCGGGAGCTGGCCTGCATCCGGTACTGCATGATGCCGGCCAGCACCCTGCGGCCGATCACCCCCGCCGCCTTGAGCACCGCCACGCCGACGATCAGCAGCGCCGCGGTGACCAGGGTGCCGGTGACCGCGTGCCCCGACCGGAAGGCCGGCAGCACGGCGTTCTCGGTCGCCCAGCCCAGCGCCCACGAGGAGGCGACGGTCATCGCGCCGTAGAGCGAGCTGCTCAGCACGGCGCCGACGAAGATGCGCGGCTCACCCCGGATGGCGTGGCCGATGACACCGAACCCCTGGCGCATGACGGTCGGACTGTGATCGCGCTCGCTCGGCACGCGGGGGATCCTCTCGATGGGGGACGAGACCTGGCTCGATGGGGGACGAGACCTGGCGGGCCGGCCGGAGCTCGCCGGGGGAACCGGTCCGCCACAATCCCTATCATCCGCGGCAACTCATTTATTCCCACCCCTACGGCACACCTCGGTCATCACCCCTGGGCGGCCCGATCAGCGGGCACGGGCCTCGTCAGGGGGGATCGGCCCACCTTGGACGTCACCCCGGGGCGGGCCGATCGGCCGGGCACGGGCCTTGTTAGGGTGATCAGAACGACGCAGTTAGGGTGATCAGGATGACGCACGCACGCGCCGAACGCGCCGCACTCTGTGACCTCCTCGACCACCTCGGACCCAACGCCCCGACGCTCTGCGCCGGATGGGCCACCGCCGACCTGGCCGCCCACCTCGTCCTGCGCGAGCGCCGCATCGACGCCGCGGGCGGCATCGTCCTCAAGCCGCTCGCCGGCTACACCGCCCGCGTGCAGGAGGGCGTCAAGTCGGGCCGGAGCTACCCCGAGCTCGTCGACGCCGTCCGCCAGGGCCCGCCCCCGTGGTCGCCGTACGGCTTCCTGCCCGGCGTGGACGCGCTCGTCAACACCCTTGAGCTGCTGGTCCACCACGAGGACGTCCGGCGGGCCCAGCCCGGCTGGGAGCCGCGCGAACTGCCGGCCGACCTCACCGAGACCGTGTGGAAGCGGGTCTCGAGCGGCGCCCGCATGATGCTGCGCCGCTCACCGGTCGGGGTCGTGCTGCGACTGCCCGACGGGCGCAAGGCGGGAGGCAAGAAGGCCGAGCCGCACGTCATCGTCACCGGGGAGCCGGTCGAGCTGCTGCTGTTCGCCTTCGGCCGGCAGGAGCACGCCCGCGTCGCCTACGAGGGCGACCAGCCCTCCATCGACCGCCTCCGCCAGGCCCACCTCGGCGTCTGACGCCAGACCCACCTCGCCGTCCGGCAGCGGCCCGGCATACCGTCCGACTCCGACCGGGCACAGCGTCCGACTCCAACCGGGAACGGCATCCGACTCCGGCCTGGCACGTCATCCGACCCCGGCCCGTCGCGACATCCGGACCTTACCCGGCGCTGCATCCGGACCCTACTCGGCACGGCACCGGACTCCGGCCCGGCACGATGGAACCAGGCGGAGCCGGTGTTCGTTCGACGGTTACGGCCGTCTGGCGGCGGTTACCGCACGGGCGGACCATGCCTGGCTATGATCAACATGGGAGCGGCGCACGACCGCTCCCGCAGATCGGGCGTCCCACCGTTCCGGTAGGACCACGCCACAGCAGCAGCGGGAGGATGTCCGATGAAGACAAAGAAGGTGCTCACCTACCTCGCCATCGCCTTCGTGGTCTTCTACCTGTACTCGCGGCCCGCCGAGGCCGCCACGGCGGTGAAGGGCGTCTTCGACGGCATCACCACCGGCGCCGGCCAGCTGGCCTTGTTCTTCTCCCGCCTCACCGGCTGAGCCCCACCCTCACGAGCGCCGCCTCACGACCTAACGCCGGACGCTCCAGGTCCGCCGACCTCCAGCGCCGTGCCCCGCGACCGTCAGCCAGGTCACCCGCCGCACACGGCGCCGGCCCCGCCGTCCCTCTACCCACCGACCCGGCGCCGGGAAAAGCCCAGCCAGGGCGGGGAGACCACCGCACCCGACACGAAGGACCGGCTGGGTCCCACCCTCACGAGCGCCGCCTCAGGGCCCGACGCCGGGCGCTCCAAGTCCACCGGCTTGCAGCACCGTCACCCGCGACCGTCAGCCAGGTCACCCGCCGCACACGGCGCCGGCCCCGCCGTCCCTCTACCCACCGACCCGGCGCCGGGAAAAGCCCAGCCAGGGCGGAGAGATGACCGCACCCGGCGAAGGTGAGCGGGCAGACCACTCGCTCCCCTGGCCCAGGAGCGAGCATCGCACCCTGCGAAGAGCTATGAGGGAGCGTCGCACCCCGCGAAGGGCCAGGTGCGAGCATCGGGGCCGGCGGAGGTGGGTGGTCGGGGCGTCAGCTCTTCTTGTTCATCGGGACCAGGCAGAGGATCCAGCCGGCGCCGCCGGTCTTGCTGCCTTCCCAGTAGGCGGAGGTGACCTTCTTGTCGCGGCACATGGTGAGGTTCTTGTCGGCGTCGAACTGCGCCTCGGTCTTGCCCTCGACCCGCTGGGAGACCTTCCACTCGACGGTGGCGTCCTTGCAGTTGACGACCTTCAGGGTGTTCTCGCTCTGGCCGGACATGCAGTCGCCCACGTGGGCGATGCGCGGGGCGCCGGTGACCTGGTCGCCGACCGCGCCGACGCCCTCGCGCACGGCGAAGATGCCGCCGAATTTCACCAGCGCGATGATGACCAAGATGCCGACCGCGCCGAGCCCGCTCAGCAGCTTGCCGAACTTCTTCTTCTTGGCCGGGGCCGTGGGCTCGGAGGGCTGCCACTGGCCGGCGCCGCCCTGCTGGGCGTAGGGGTCCTGGCCCGTGGTCTGGCCGTACGCGCCGTACTGCTGCTGGGACTCCTGCCCGGCCTGCCCAGCGCCCTGCTGGTAGGGGTCCTGAGCCGTGGCGCCCTGTGAGGGGCGTTCCTGGACCTGGGTCTGCTGGTGAGAGTCGGCGGCCTGCTGGTATCCGCCGTAGCCCGGCTGGGCCTGCTGAGCCCCATAGCCCTGCTGGTCCTGAGCCCCATAGCCCTGCTGGTCCTGCGCGCCGTAACCCTGCCCGCCGTAGCCTTGCTGGGCGCCGTAGCCCTGCTGAGCCTGCTGAGCCGCGTAACCCTGCTGGGCGCCCTGAGCCTGCTGGGCGCCGTAGCCCTGCTGGTCCTGTCCGCCGTAACCCTGCTGCGCGCCATAACCGGTCTGCGCGCCATAGCCCGGCTGGGTGCCATGCACCTGCTGGTCCTGCGCGCCATGTCCCTGCCGGCCCTGCTGGTCCTGCAGGCCGTAGCTCTGCTGCTGACCGTAGGCCTGCTGGGCGCCGTAGTTCTCCTGCGCGCCGTGACCCTGCTGAGCCCCATAGCCCTGCTGGGCGCCGTAGCTGTCCTGCGCGCCGTAGCTCTGCTGGGCGGCGTAGGGATCCTGCTGCCCGGGGTAGGCGCCCTGCTGTCCCGGGTAGGCGCCCTGAGCTCCGGAGTACCCGCCCTGCCCGCCGCCGTAGACCGCCTGCTGGTGGCCGTCCTGTGCCGCGCCGCCGTACGGGGACGGCTGCTGGTGGGCGCCGTGCTGGGTGCCGTAGCCCTGCCCCAGAGGGTCCTGCCCCGGGTAGGTCTGTCCCGCGGCGGCGCCCTGCTGGAACGGGTCCTGCGGCGTGCCGGCTCCGTACTGCGGAGAGGTCTGCTGCGGGTAGGACCCCTGCTGGTGCGTTCCCTGGTAGGGCGAGCCCTGCTGATATGGCGAATCCGGCTGCTGCGGATTGGAGGGAGAGGTCACGGGAGATCCTTGTGTCTGCGGCACCATAGGAGAACCCGCACGACCGTAGCGGATCATCACCCGCCTTGCGATGGCATTCCACCATGCGAGCAGGTTTGGACCGCTCCCAAGTTGGGTAAAAGAGCCCGCCGGGTCTCCGCCCCCGTGGAGCACGAGGAGCAGGACGACGACCGGCGGGCCGGACGGGTCAGCGGACGGGGTGACCGGCCGCGCGCAAGGTGTCCTTGACGTCGGCGATCTTGAGCTGGCCGAAGTGGAACACGCTCGCCGCCAGCACCGCGTCGGCGCCCGCCGCCACGGCCGGCGGGAAGTGGTCCAGCGCGCCCGCGCCGCCGCTGGCGATGACCGGCACGGTGACCGCCGCCCGCACCGCCCGGATCATCGCGAGGTCGTACCCGTCCTTGGTGCCGTCCCCGTCCATGGAGTTCAGCAGGATCTCGCCCACGCCGAGTTCCTGCCCGCGCCGTGCCCACTCGACGGCGTCGATGCCCGTGCCGCGCCGGCCGCCGTGCGTGGTGACCTCGAAACCGGACGGCGTGGGCGGGCCGTCCACGACCCGCCGGGCGTCCACCGACAGCACGACGCACTGGGCGCCGAACCGGCGCGAGGCCTCGGTCAGCAGCTCGGGACGGGCGATGGCGGCGGTGTTGAGCGACACCTTGTCGGCGCCGGCGCGCAGCAGGCGGTCGACGTCCTCCACGGCCCGCACTCCCCCGCCGACGGTCAGCGGGATGAACACCTGCTCGGCCGTCCGGCGCACCACGTCGATCATGGTCCCGCGGTCGCCCGAGGATGCGGTGATGTCCAGGAAGGTCAGCTCGTCGGCGCCCTCGGCGTCGTAGCGGCGCGCCAGCTCGACCGGGTCGCCGGCGTCCCGAAGGTTCTCGAAGTTGACGCCCTTGACCACCCGCCCGGCGTCCACGTCCAGGCAGGGGATGACCCGTACGGCGACGCTCATGCCCGCACCGCCGACAGCGCCTCCTCCAGCGTGAACGCCTGCGCGTACAGCGCCTTGCCGACGATCGCGCCCTCCACGCCCTCGGCGACCAGCGTCGACAGCGCCCGCAGGTCGTCCAGCGAGGACACCCCGCCGCTGGCGATCACCGGCTTGTCGGTGCGGGCGCACACCTGGCGCAGCAGGTCGAGGTTCGGCCCGCGCAGCGTGCCGTCCTTGGTGACGTCGGTGACGACGTAGCGGGGGCAGCCGTCGGCCTCCAGCCGGTCGAGCACCTCCCACAGGTCGCCGCCCTCCTGCGTCCAGCCGCGCGCGGCCAGCGTGGTGCCGCGCACGTCCAGGCCGACGGCGATGCGGTCGCCGTACTCAGCGATGATCTTGGAGCACCAGGCCGGGTCCTCCAGCGCGGCGGTGCCGATGTTGACCCGGCGGCAGCCGGTGGCGAGGGCCGCCGCCAGCGAGGCGTCATCGCGGATGCCGCCGGACAGCTCGACCTGGACGTCCAGCGCCGCCACGACCGAGGCCAGCAGCTCGCGGTTGGAGCCCCGGCCGAACGCGGCGTCCAGGTCGACCAGATGGACCCACTCGGCGCCCGCCCGCTGCCAGGCCAGCGCCGCGGCGAGCGGGTCGCCGTAGGAGGTCTCCGTACCCGCCTCGCCTTGCACCAGGCGCACGGCCTTGCCGTCCGCGACGTCCACTGCGGGCAACAGCACCAGCGACATTGTTCTACGACCTCCGGTCGAATACGACGGTGACGAGCACCGGCAGCAGCAAAAGGGACAACACCAGGACGCCCACCCGGGCCGCCCAGCCGCCGAGCAGCAGCCACGCGCCGGCCTGGACCAGCACGAACAGCATCGCCACGACGGCGTTCTGCGCCTTGTGGCGCCGGGCGATCACGCCGCCCTGGCGGGCGACGCGGATCGGGCGGGGCACCGCCGCGGCCAGCCGGGCGCGCAGCCGGCGCCACCTGGCCCGCCGGGCCTCGCGCTCGGCGCGCAGTGCGGCCTGACGGGCCTGCTCGGCCGCCCGCTCGGCGCGGCGGCGGGCGCGCTCCTTGCTCACCCGATCACCGCTAACCCGGTGAGCACGTGTGACCCGGTGAGCACGTGGCCGCCGGCCGTGACGACGCCGGACGGGGTCTCACAGTGTGCCTACCCAGTTCCGCAGCAGGACCGCACCGGCGTCCCCGGACTTCTCGGGGTGGAACTGGGTGGCCATGAGCGGGCCGTTCTCCACCGCGGCGACGAACGGCACGCCGTGCTCGGCCCAGGTGACCAGCGGCTGGCGGAACCCGTCGCCCGCCTGGAGCTCGAACTTGCGCACCCCGTAGGAGTGGACGAAGTAGAAGCGCGTGGCGTCGTCCAGCCCGTCGAACAGCACCGAGCCCTCGGGCGCCTGCACGGTGTTCCACCCCATGTGGGGCAGAACGGGCGCGTCCAGCCGCTCGACGACGCCCGGCCACTCGCCACACCCCTCGGTGTGCTCGCCGTGCTCGACCCCCTCGGCGAACAGGATCTGCATGCCGACGCAGATGCCGAGGACGGGGCGCCCGCCGGCCAGGCGGCGTCCGATGATCTGTTCGCCGCGCACGGCCTTCAGCCCGCGCATGCAGGCCGAATAGGCGCCGACTCCGGGGACGACCAGGCCGTCGGCCTCCATCGCGGCGTCGCGGTCGGCGGTCACCGTGACCTCGGCCCCGGTGCGGGCCAGCGCCCGCTCGGCCGAGCGCAGGTTGCCCGAGCCGTAGTCGAGGACCACGACCTTCACCACCACAGCACCCCCGCGGTGATCGACAGCGCGGCGCCGACGCCGCACACGACGGCGCCGACGCGCATGCCCTGCTTGACGAAGGAGACGACCCCGCCGATCAGGAACAGGCCCAGGAAGACCATGGCGACGGCGGTCCCGTTGGAGCTCACAGGACCCCCTTCGTGCTCGGCACGCCGGTGGCGCGCGGGTCGCGCTCGCTGGCGGCGCGCAGCGCACGGGCCAGCGCCTTGAACTGCGCCTCGACGATGTGGTGGGCGTTGCGCCCGTAGGGCACGCGCACGTGCAGGCAGATCGCCGCCTGGGCGACGAAGGACTCCAGGATGTGACGGGTGAGCGTGGTGTCGTAGTCGGGCCCGATCATCGGGGCCATGCCCTCGGGCTCGGCGTGCACCAGGTAGGGGCGGCCGGACAGGTCGACGGTGACCTCCGCCAGCGACTCGTCCAGCGGGCACGAGGCGTTGCCGAACCGCCGGATGCCCGACTTGTCACCCAGCGCCTCGCGGAACGCCGCGCCCAGCGCCAGGGCGGTGTCCTCGATGGTGTGGTGGGAGTCGATGTGCAGGTCGCCGTCGGTCTTGACCGTCAGGTCGAACAGGCCGTGCTTGCCGAGCTGGGCGAGCATGTGGTCGAAGAAGCCGACCCCGGTGGACACCTCGACCTTGCCGGTGCCGTCCAGGTCGACCTCCACCAGCACCGAGGTCTCCTTGGTCGTACGCTCGACGCGGCCGACCCTCGGCCTCGGCGCGCCCACGGCGGGACTGGTCACGCGATTTCCTCCGGTTCGTCGCCTCCGGGGATCCCGGAGGCGGGGATGACGTCTGACACGGCCAATACGGCCGTCATGGCCTCGTGGAAGGCGGCCATCTCCTCGGTGGTGCCGACGGAGACGCGCAGCCACTGCGGCGGGCCGACCTCGCGGATCAGCACGCCGCGCGCGAGCAGCGCCTCCCAGACCGCGCGGCGGTCGGGAAAGCGGCCGAACAGCACGAAGTTGGCGTCGGAGTCGGCGACCGACAGCCCCTGCCCGCGCAGCCGCGCCACACAGGCGTCGCGCTCGGCGCGCAGCCGGTCGACGGTGCCGAGCAGCTCGACGCGGTGGGCGAGGGCGACCCGCGCCGCCGCCTGGGTGAGCGTGGACAGGTGGTAGGGCAGGCGCACCAGCAGCAGCGCCTCGATCACCGCCGGGTCGGCCGCGAGGTACCCGAGGCGCGTGCCGGCCATGGCGAACGCCTTGGACATGGTGCGGGTGACGATCAGCCGCGGGTTGCCGGGCAGCAGGGTGAGCGCGCTCGGCGTTCCGGTGCGGGCGAACTCGAAGTAGGCCTCGTCGACCACCACCATGCCCGGCGCGGCCTCCACGACCCGCTGGATCGCCTCCATCGGCAGGGCGGTGCCCGTCGGGTTGTTGGGGCTGGTCAGGAAGACGATGTCGGGCCGGTGCTCCTCGACGGCGGCCACGGCCTTCTCGGGGTCCAGCCCGAAGTCGTCCTCGCGGGCGCCGGCGATCCACCGGGTGGAGGCGCCGGTCGTGATGATCGGGTGCATGGAGTACGACGGCTCGAACCCCATGGCCGACCTGCCGGGCCCGCCGAAGGCCTGCAGGATCTGCTGGAGCACCTCGTTGGAGCCGTTGGCCGCCCACACCTGCCCGGGCGTCAGGCCGTGGCCGAGATAGGCCGCGAGGTCCTCACGCAGGGCGACGGCGTCGCGGTCGGGGTAGCGGTTGAGCTCGGCCGCGTCGCGGCGCACCGCCTCGGCCAGGGCGTCCACCAGCCCGGCGGAGGGCGGGTAGGGGTTCTCGTTGGTGTTCAGCCGCACCGGCACGTCGATCTGCGGCGCGCCGTACGGCGAGCGGCCGCGCAGGTCGTCGCGGATCGGAAGGTCGGCCAGGCGCACCAGGCCCGCCCCCGTCACCGGGCACCGCCGTCGAACCGCACGCGCACCGCGGCGCCGTGGGCCGGGAGATCTTCGGCCTCCGACAGCGCGTACACGTGGCCGGCGGCCTCCGCCAGCGCCTCGCGCGAGTAGTCGACCACGTGGATGCCCCGCAGGAACGCCTGCACCGACAGCCCCGAGGAGTGGCAGGCGCAGCCGCCGGTCGGCAGGACGTGGTTGGACCCGGCCATGTAGTCGCCCAGGGACACCGGCGCGTACGGCCCGATGAAGATGGCGCCGGCGTTGCGCACCCGGGCGGCGACCGCGTGGGCGTCGGCGGTCTGGATCTCCAGGTGCTCGGCGGCGTAGGCGTCGACCACCCGCAGGCCGTCATCCAGGGAGGACACCAGCACGATGCCCGACTGCCGGCCCGTCAGCGCCTCGGTGATGCGCTCGGAGTGCTTGGTGGCGGCCACCTGCGCGGGAAGCTCGCGCTCGACCGCGTCGGCCAGAGCCTCGCTGGTGGTCACCAGCACCGCGGCGGCGATCACGTCGTGCTCGGCCTGGCTGATCAGGTCGGCGGCCACGTGGGCGGGATCGGCGGTGTCGTCGGCCAGCACGGCGATCTCGGTGGGGCCGGCCTCGGAGTCGATGCCGATGCGCCCCTTGAGCAGGCGCTTGGCGGCGGCCACCCAGATGTTGCCCGGGCCGGTGACCATGGTGACCGGCTCGCACTCTTCGGTGCCGTAGGCGAACATCGCCACGGCCTGCGCGCCGCCGACGGCGTAGACCTCCTCGACCCCGAGCAGCGCGCACGCCGCCAGGATGGTCGGGTGCGGCAGCCCGTCGAAGTCGGCCTGCGGCGGCGAGCTGACCGCCAGGGACACCACCCCGGCCTCCTGGGCGGGCACGACGTTCATGACGACGCTGGAGGGGTACACGGCCCTGCCGCCCGGCACGTACAGGCCCACGCGGTCGACCGGGACCCAGCGCTCGGTGACCGTGCCGCCGGGGACGACCTGCGTGAGGGTGTCGGTGCGGCGCTGGTCGCGGTGCACCATGCGGGCGCGGCGGATGGACTCCTCCAGCGCGGCGCGCACGGCGGGGTCGAGCCCGTCCAGCGCCCGGGTGAGGGCCGCGGCCGGCACGCGCGTGGAGCCCAGCTCGACCCCGTCGAAGCGGGCCGTCCACTCCCGTACGGCGGCCACCCCCCTATGGCGCACGTCGTCGCACAGGGGCCGCACCTTCGACAGGGCGGCCTCGACGTCGAGCTCGGCGCGGGGCAACACGTCGCGCAGGTTGCCCGGCAGGGAACCGCGCATGTCGATACGGGATATCACCGGACCAGTCTACGGAGGGTGGCGGCCCGCTCCGGCGAACGTCCGGCATTCGGGACGAATCCTTTACATTGTAGATTTTGCCCTGCCGCTAGGCTTGGGCCGTGAGCAAGACCAAGAGCAAGGGCGGCCAGGGCACTCCCGCCACCGTGGCCCTGGTCAAGGCCGGGGCCGAGTTCACCCTCCACCCCTACGACCACGACCCGAACGCCCAGGCCTACGGCGAGGAGGCCGCCGACGCCCTCGGCGTGGCCTACGAGCGCATCTTCAAGACGCTGGTCGCCGAGGTCGAGTCCGGGCTCGCCGTCGCGGTGGTGCCGGTCGCCGGCAAGCTCGACCTGAAGGCGTTCGCCGCGGCCCTGGGCGGCAAGCGCGCCGCGATGGCCGACGCCGCCAAGGTCGAGCGGGTCACCGGGTACGTCGTCGGCGGCATCAGCCCGCTCGGCCAGCGCAAGGCCCTGCCCACGGTGGTCGACGCCTCCGCGCTGGACCTCCCGACGATCTACTTCTCCGCCGGCCGCCGGGGCCTGCAGATCGAGACCTCCCCCGCCGACCTCATCCGCCTCACCAGCGCCGTCACCGCCCCCATCGCCAAGACGCCCTGACCTCCCCTCACCGTGACGGCGCTTGGCAACCCTTGCCGTCGCCGCGCGGCGTCGCGCCCCGCCAGACTGGCGGTGAGGTGCCGGGACGCAGCCGAAGGAGCCACAGTGACCGAGCTGTTCTACCTGTCCGCCGTCGAGATGCTGCGTCTGCTGCGCGAGCGGCAGGTCGGCGCGGCCGAGCTGACCGAGGCGCACCTGCGGCGCATCGACGAGGTGGGCGGCGAGGTCAACGCGATCGTCACGCTCACCGCCGACCGGGCGCTGGAAGAGGCCCGGCGGCTGGACGAGGGCTGGGCCCGCGGTCACTGGCAGGGACCCCTCCACGGCCTGCCCATCGCGTTCAAGGACCTCACCGACACCGCGGGCATCCGCACCACCTACGGCTCGCCGCTGTTCGCGGGCCATGTTCCGACCGCCGACGCTCTGGTCGTCCGCCGCGCCCGCGCGGCCGGCGCGGTGACGATCGGCAAGACCAACACCCCCGAGTTCGGCACCGGCTCCCACACCGTCAACGAGATCTTCGGCGCCACCCGCAACCCCTACGACACCGGCAGGAGCGCGGGCGGCAGCAGCGGCGGGGCCGCCGCCGCCCTCGCGGCCGGCCTGGTGCCGCTGGCCGACGGCTCCGACATGGGCGGCTCCCTGCGCAACCCCGCCTCGTTCTGCAACGTCGTCGGGCTGCGGCCGACCCCCGGACGCGTGCCCGACGCCTCACCGGCCGCCGCCTGGTTCACCCTCAGCGTGCCCGGCCCGATGGCGAGGACCGTCGGCGACGCCGCGCTGCTGATGAGCGTCATCGCGGGTTTCGCGCCCACCTCGCCGTTCGCGGTGCGCGAGGACGGCTCGGCGTTCGCCCGGCCGCTGGACACCGGCGTCCAGGGCCTGCGGGTGGCCTGGAGCCCCGACCTCGGCGGCCTGCCCGTCGACCCGCGCACCGCCGCGGTGACGGCGCGGGCGCCCGAGGTGCTGGCCGGCCTCGGCGCGAAGGTGGAACAGGTCCCTCTCGACCTGTCCGACGCCGAGGACGCCTTCCGCACCTACCGCGCCTGGTACTACGCGAGCACCTTCGGCGACCTGCCGCGCCGCCGGCTCGGCCCGAACGTCGCCTGGAACGTCGAGCAGGGGCTCAAGGTCACCGGCGCCGACCTCGCCCGCGCCGAGCGGCTGCGCAGCCGCCTTTTCCAGCGCATGAACGCCTTCTTCGAGACCTTCGACGTTCTGCTCTGCCCGGTCAGCCAGGTGCCGCCCTTCCCGGTGGAGCAGCCCTACGTCACCGAGGTCGACGGCACGCCGATGCCCGACTACCTGGCCTGGATGCGGTCGGCGTACTGGATCAGCGTGCTGCACGCACCGGCGGCGTCGGTGCCCTGCGGCTTCACCACCGACGGGCTGCCCGTGGGCGTCCAGATCGTCGGACGGCCGTGGGAGGACCTCACCGTGCTGCGGACGGCGCACGCCTTCGAGCAGGCCACCCACCACGGCGACCGGCGCCCGCCGCTCGGCTCCGCCGGCCGTTAGACCGCGCCGGGCCCCGGCGAGGGCGGGCCACCGGAACCGTCCCGGCTCTGTGACGGGCCCGCGGCACCGTCCTGGCCGTGCGAGGACGGACCGGCCGAACCGTCCGGGCCCTGCGCGAGCGGACCGGCCGAACCGTGCGAGCGGGGACCGTCCGGGCCCTGCGGGGGCGGGCGGGCGTCCTGCGGGAAGGCGTACGGCTCCCCCGCGTGGAGCTCGCCCGCGTAGGGCTGGCGCAGCGGCGACTCGCGGTAGCCGTCGACCGACTCGATGATGCCGAAGACCGCCACGGCCACCAGCGGCCAGGCCAGCAGCACCCCGCGCGCCGTGACCGACAGCACGTTCACCGTGGCGCCGACGCTCGCCGAGCCCGGCACGGCCGCGGCCTGGATGATCGAGCCGCCGATCGAGGTGCCGACGCTGAGCGCGAGCCACCCGCCCAGCATGCCGCCGGCCGCCAGACCGGCCAGCAGGGCGAGCGGGCGCCCCTTGCGGGCGACCAGGTAGGCGACGATGCCGCACGCCAGCCCCGCCCCGCCGGTGATCACGGCGAACCAGCCGTCGGCCGCGATGAGGCTCTGCGTCGTGGGGTCGGCCAGCACCGGGCCGGTCTTGGTCACGACGTAGGGGGTGCGAGGGGCGAGGGCCGACCACAGGAACCCGGCCGCGATGCCGAGAAGCGCCAGCACGACGACGGTGAGCCCGAAATCTCGCGCCTGCCGCACCCGATCACCTCACCTGTCCCACCGCACTCGCGCGCGGACCACACATGGTACCGACGCGGGCCGCCCGGCGGCGCCTTAGGCCGGAGGCGGGCGCCCGGTTAGGCTGTCCCCCGTGAGCGATGAGGTATGGCTGATCGAACCGTCCGGGCCTCTGCGGGGGGACGTCGAGGTACGCGGTTCCAAGAACGCGGTGTCAAAACACATGGTCGCGGCGATGCTCGGCAGCGGGCCGAGCACCCTGCACAACGCGCCCGAGGTGGGCGAGGTCGGCATCACCGCCGCCATGCTGGAGGCCCTCGGCATCGAGGTGCAGATCAACCAGGGTGAGATCACCCTCGAACGCGGCCCCGAGATCCGCCCCCGGGTCCCGGCCGCCTTCACCGGGCTCAACCGCATCCCGATCCTCATGCTGGGCCCGCTGCTCCACCTGGCGGGCGAGGCGTTCGTCCCGCTGGTCGGCGGCGACCCGATCGGCCGGCGGCCGGTCAACTTCCACGTCGAGGCGCTGCGGGCGCTGGGCGCCGAGGTCGAGGTCGGCGAGGCCGGCATCTCCGCCAAGGCCACCCGGCTGCGCGGCGCCCGCATCGAGCTGCCCTACCCGAGCGTCGGCGCCACCGAGACGATCCTGCTGTCGGCCGTCCTGGCCGAGGGCAAGACGGTCATCAAGGGCGCGGCCACCGAGCCCGAGGTGGTCGAGCTGGCGCTGTTCCTGCAGCGCATGGGCGCGCGCATCGAGATGAGCCCCGACCGCCGCATCGTCATCGAGGGCGTCGAGCGGCTGCGCGGCGCCTCCACCTGGCTCGCCGGTGACCGCATAGAGGCGTTCTCCTACCTGGTGGCCGGGCTGATCACCGGCGGCGAGGTGCGGGTGCACGGCTGCCCGCAGGACCGCCTGGTCACCGCCATCACCACGCTGGCCCGCATGGGCGCGCAGTTCGACATCACCGACGACTGGCTGACCGCCTCGGCGCCGAACGGCCTGCGCGCCGCCGCCGTGCAGACCGACACCCACCCGGGGTTCATGACCGACTGGCAGACGCCGCTGATGGTCCTGTTCACCCAGGCCGAGGGCATGTCCGTGCTGCACGAGACCGTCTTCGAGAACCGGCTGGTGTACGTGCCGGCGCTGCAGAAGATGGGCTGCGAGATCGAGATCTTCGACGTGTGCCTGGGCGGGCCGGCGTGCCGGTACCACGACACCAACGCCAAGCACTCGGCGGTGGTGCGGGGCGTGTCCAAGCTGCGCGGCGCCGACGTCACGCTGCCCGACATCCGCGCAGGGTTCTCGGCGGTGCTCGCCGCCGCGGTCGCCGAGGGCAACTCGACGCTGCGGGGCGTCAACCACATCGAGCGCGGCTACCACCGCGTTTTCGACCAGTTCACCTCACTTGGGCTGAAGATCAACCGGGAAGCGTAAAGATTCCGCGGGGTGGCGTTTGCCGGGGTTCTCTCGGTCGCACGTCTATCCCCGTGACCTCGCGATCCGACGGCCGCCGCATGCCCGGCGACGACTCCTCCCCGAGCCGGGAGCACCCGGTGCTGGTGGGCGTCGCCGTGCTGGGCGCGGCGGGCGTGGCCGGCGGGGTGCTGGTCGCCGCGCTCGCCCTGCCCGTGGTCGGCGGGGCGGGCGTCTACACGCGCGACGTCGCCCACGGCCTGTTCGAGGTGCCGGCCATGCTGCGCGAGGCGCCGCTGCCCGAGCGCAGCCGGCTGCTGGACAAGGACGGCCGGCAGTTCGCCCAGTTCTACGTGCAGAACCGGCAGTCGGTCGCCCTCGGCAAGATAGCCCCGGACATGCTGAAGGCGATCGTCGCCATCGAGGACGCCCGCTTCTACGAGCACGGCGGCCTGGACCTCAGGGGCACGCTGCGGGCGATCATCACCAACACCCGGGCGGGCAGCATCCAGCAGGGCGGTTCGTCGCTGACCCAGCAGCTGGTGAAGAACATCCTGCTGCAGAACGCCCGCTCGGACAACGAGCGCGACCAGGCCCGGGCGCCGAGCATCCGCAGGAAGATGCAGGAGCTGCGGTACGCCATCAGCCTGGAGCGCAAGTACACCAAAGACCAGATCCTGCTCCGCTACCTCAACATCGCCTACTTCGGCGGAGGCGCGTTCGGCGTCCAGGCCGCCGCGCACCGGTTCTTCGGCACCTCCGCCGACAAGCTCACCCTCGAACAGGCCGCCACCCTGGCCGGAGCCGTGCGCACCCCGTACTTCACCGACCCCACCCTCGGCGGCGAGCACCGCGACCGGCTGCTGGAACGCCGCGACCTCGTCCTGGACCGCATGGCCCAGCTCAAGATGATCGCCCAGGTGCGCGCCGACGCCGCCAAGGCCACCCCGCTCGCCCTGCACCTACGCCCGGAACCCGGCGGCTGCTCCGAGAGCGACCATCCCTTCTTCTGCCTGTACGTCCAGAAGGAGGTGATCGGCAACCTCGCGTTCGGCCGCACCCGGGCCGAGCGGGAGCGCCGCCTGTTCCGCGACGGGATCACGATCAGGACGACCCTGGACCGCACCGCGCAGGAGGCCGCCGACAAGGCCATCGCCGCGCACGTCCACCCCAAGGACGACCAGGTGGCCGCCGAGGCCATGATCGAGCCGGGGACCGGGCGCATCCGGGCGCTGGCGGCGAGCAAGCGGTACGGCGCCAACCCCGGCGAGCGCAAGGACGGGCCCAGCACGACCTACAACCTGCCCGCCGACATGGCCCACGGAGGCGGCCAGGGCTTCCAGGCCGGCTCGACGTTCAAAGTCTTCACGCTGGCCACGGCGCTGGCCAAGGGCTGGCGGTTCGACCAGGGCTTCGACACCCCTGGCAGTTTCGTGCCGTCCTCGGGGTACAAGGACTGCTCGGGCACGAGGGTCAACGCCCCCGGCACCGTCGTGCACAACGCCGGCGGCGAGGGCAAGGGCGGCCCGTACAGCCTGGCCACCGGCACCTGGCAGTCGGTCAACATCTTCTACATGATGCTCGAACGCGATGTCGGACTGTGCGACGTCGTGCGCACCGCCCGGTCGGTCGGCATCGCGCGGGCCGACGGACAGCCGCTCAAGGAGGTGCCCACCTTCACCCTCGGCGTCAACGAGATGGACCCCGTGACGGTCGCCGCCGGCTTCGCCACGTTCGGCGCGCGGGGACGCTACTGCCGGCCGATGGCCATCCTGGAGGTCGTCGAACGGCACGGCAGGCGCACCGGCGTCGCACCGAGCTGCACCCAGGCCGTCGAGCAGGACGTCGCCGACGCCGTCAACTACATCCTGACCGGCGTGTTCACCAAGGGCACCATGAAGGGCCAGGGCATCGGCAGGGACGCCGCCGGCAAGACCGGCACCAACAACGGGTACACCTCGGCGTGGTTCGCCGGGTACACCCCCGACCTGGCCGCGGCGGTCAGCCTCGGCGACATCAGGGGCGCCTACAAGTACCCGCTGACCGACGTGGAGATCGGCGGGCAGCACTACGGCGGCGTCCAGGGGGCCACGCTCCCCGGCCCCATCTGGGTGCGCTCCATGGAGCTCGCCCTCCAGCACCTGCCCGCCACCCCGTTCCACCATCCCGACACCGGCCGCTTCGGCGGCGGCACCACCCCGGGCCTCAAGCCCGAGGACCAGCTCGCCGACCCGCGCGCGGCCGACGGCGAACGCGGCCGGGACGGCCGCGAGGATTGGGACGAGGCGCGCGGCGGCGAACGGGGCGGGGGCCGGTCCGGCGAGGGCCGCCTGCGCCGCCACTGGCACCGTCCCGCCGACCAGCGCCTGTGGGACCGCTTCTGGACCCACCCCGAAGAGGACCTCTGGCTCTCCTGGCCCGCCCACCACCGAAGCCGCCGCCACCGCTACCGCCCCGCCTGGGAACGCACCTGGCACCACCACCGGTGAACGGATGCGACGACCCACCGCTGAACGCAGACGACGACCACAAAATGGTGCCTTCGGCACGCCTTACTTCAGGCGACCCTCGCCGCACCCCTGATTCGCCGCACCGCAACCAACCGCCGCACCGCAACCAACCGCCGCGCGCTCACCTCACCCCACGCCGTGCCCCACCCTCCCCCGCGCCGCGCGCTCATCTCCCCCGCGCCGTGTTGTCGGCTGTATCGGAGGGCGCCGCGACGGCGGGGACGAGGTACGGCGAACCCGGCGCCCGTCGTACGGCGGGTCACCCGGTGACCACCGTTGGCCTTCTAGCGGCTCGGTGGTCATGCCGGTGGGAGAGGTCCCGCGAATCCGGAGCCAGTGTTCCGTCAGGTCTACGTCGCTTTGTCAGACTTCCTGGACCTTCGTCCCATGAAGGAACAGTCGCCACTCCTGGGGGCTGACGACGAGAGCTGGGCCACCCGGGTTCTTGCTGTCCCGCACGGCGATGACCCCGGGCAGGTTGGAGGCCACCTCTACACATTGGCCACCGTCACCACTAGATCGGGAAGACTTACGCCACTTCGCGCTGCTCAGGTCCATTGCGCCATCACTTCCTCGATGATGCCGAACGACAGGTTCTTCGGAAGGGCCGCGGCTCGTAGGGCGTCGTAGCGTCCTACCAGTGAGGTGATGGTCTCACGTTCTCCAATCGTGAGACCACGTGGCGTGCTCTCGATGTACACGCCATACGGCGCGCCCCGTAGCTCCGCGATCGTGAAGGCAGTCTGCAGGCCAACCGCGGACCACGCGTTGTAAGGCACGACCTGGATCGTCACTCGTGGGTGTTCAGTCACTTCCAGAAGCCGCGCTAATTGCTCGCGCATCACCTCTGCTGCTCCCATGGGTCGACGAAGCGCACCCTCGTCTATGAGACTCAAGATCATGGGGCCGCGCTCGCGGAGCAGCATGGTTTGCCGCTCCATGCGATTAGTAAGCCGCTGTTCGACTAGTTCGGGGGTGATGCCTGGCTCGTCGTCGAATATCCGCTTGGCGTAAGACTTGATCTGAAAGATCCCTGGAACGAGGAGGGGATCCCAGCTTTGCAGAGCTGATGCTTGAGCCTCTAGCGCGAGGAAATCCCGGAAATGGTCTGGAGCCGACTCCCATCTCGTCCGCTTCCACAGTTCATAGAAGACGCCATCGAGTTGGAAGACGCTGTCGCAGGCGTCGGCGAATCTGCGATCCGGCCTGCGCCTTACCGTCTCGACCATGCCCAGCGTACTCACGGCAACGGTGAGCTTGCGGGACAGCTGTAGCTGCGTCCATCCCTTTTCGAGCCGATACTGGCGTAGCTCGTAGGCGAAACGAGCTAATGGGGACTCATCCGGATTGATCTGAATTGGGTTAGGCATGCCCCTTTTCTCCCTCCAATATCACCGGGCCTCACTCATGCTGTCACGGTCTCCCGGAGAATGTGGCGGCATCGGGAGACTATTTCTCTATCAGAAGTCGCCTGCGACCCGCACGATTGGACAACCGAATTCTGCACCGATGAGGGCCATGGTGACGTCGATTCGACCTGACCGGCATTCACGTCCAGAGCGCCTCATCATCGAAGACCGGAGGTCGTCCTGTGAAAAGGCCCGAACGGCGGGAAGAGGAGTACATTCACCTGGTCCGGTTGGCGTGGGATCTGAACGTGCGCGGGTTGAGCGCGGCGGTGGACCTGCCGAGCGGAGGCGGCCCGGTCCTGCTGGTCGCCAAGGGCTCCGGCCTGCTGAAAGTGACGGCGCTGGCGCAGGACGGCCAATGGTTCTTCACCTGGGGGCGGGGACGCGCCCAGCAGGTACGGGCGCTCGCGGACGACGCGGCCGACCGCGTCCGGCAGGCCGTCCGATGAGCGCCAGGACCAACGACCGGCTTGGCTCCGTCGACCTTCTCGGCCAGGCCGGCTCGGTCACCCTCGCGCGTGCCTACGTCCGGGGACTGCTCCTGTCCGCCGGAAGGCGGGAGGTCGACGACATCGAACTCCTGGTCGGCGAACTCGTCGCCAACGCCATCAAGCACTCAGAATCAGGACGCCGGCCGGACGGCATGGTGAGCCTGCGCGTGTACGACGACGGCGAGACGATACGCGTCGAGGTGACCGACCAAGGCTCGCCAGGGCCCCTCCCCCACATCCCCGCCCAGGTGGACCCCCTCAGCGAGAACGGCCGCGGCCTCTGGCTGGTCCGCGAACTCTCCTCCGCCTGGGGATCAACCCAAAACGGCACAACGCGAACCGTGTGGTTCCAGATCGCGCCCTAAGCACCTTGATCAGAAGCTACACCGCGTGGGCGTTCGTCCACCCGCCCACCTCGCACGACCCGAGGCCGGCCGACACCCGGTGATGAGTTGTCGGGCCCGTACCCGTCATACCTACGACGGGACACGACGAGGCGGAAGGATGACGTGATGAGTGCGGACATGCGGCTGGAGGAGCTGGACGTGAGTGGGCTGGGCGCGGGCGGGCTGGGGGAGGTCGACGAAGCGGCGTTCTCGGGGTTGGCGGAGCGGCACCGGCGGGAGCTGCACGTGCACTGCTACCGGATGCTCGGGTCGTTCGAGGACGCAGAGGACACCGTGCAGGAGACGTTCCTGCGTGCGTGGCGGCGGCGGGAGACCTTCGAGGGGCGCTCGACGTTCCGTGCCTGGCTGTACCGGATCGCCACCAACGTCTGCCTGGACCTGCTCGCCAAGCTCCGCCCGGAGCCCGCCACCGGCGGCGAGGTGCTGTGGCTGCAGCCCTACCCCGACCGGCTGCTCGATGAGCTGCCCGCGGGCGACGCGGACGAGCCGGAGACCCTCGCCGTCGCACGCGAGACGATCGAGTTGGCGTACCTGGTCGCGGTCCAGCACCTGGCGCCGCGCCCGCGGGCCGTGCTGATCCTGCGGGACGTGCTCGGCTGGCCGGCCAAGGACGTCGCGGAGCTGCTCGGGGACTCGGTGAACTCCGTGAACAGCGCGCTGCAGCGGGCCCGCGCCGGGATGCGGGAGCACCTGCCCGCCGAGCGGCAGGACTGGACCGGCGGGCAGGACGACGCCGGGACGCGCGAGCTGGTGCGCCGCTTCACCGACGCCAGCGTGGCCACCGACATCGACGCGCTCGCCGCGCTGCTGCGGGACGACGTCCGCTGCTCGATGCCGCCCACGCCGGGCCTGTGCGTCGGACGCGACGCGGTGGTGAACGACTGGGTCGAGAGCGGCTTCCCCGAGATGAAGCACCTGCGCGCCGTCCCCACCTCCGTGAACCGGCAGCCCGCCGTCGCCTTCTACCAGTGGCGGAAGCGGGAGAACGCGTACCTGGCGCTGACGATCGACGTCCTGCGCGTCACCGGCGGGGCGATCACCGAGATCGTCATCTTCCACGCCGACCGGTTCCCGCGGCTCGGCCTGCCGGAGCGCCTGCTGGCGGACGGCACAGAGCACTGACGCGCTCCCCGGCCTCAAGGCCGGAGCACTGCGGACGAATCCGGTCAGCCCCAGTGTGGATCTAGGGGCGTAGGGCGTCGAGGAGGCGGGTGACGGCGCGGTGGCGGAGGTCGGGGGTCCAGCCGGCGGCGAGGGCGCCGTGGCAGGCGGCGGTGAGCAGTGCGATGACTTCGTCGAGTCGCACCTCGGCGCGGACGGCGCCCGCCTCCCGGGCCCGCGCGAGGAGGGCGTCGAGTGCCTCGCCCAGTCCCGCGATCTGCCGGTCGACGCCGACGTCCGTCCCGTCGGCGGCGAGAAGGTGGACCACCGTGCGGGCGCCGGCCGCGCGCTCGACGACCTCGGCGAAGAAGGTGAACAACGCGGCGGGGTCGCCCTCGGCGGCGAGCGTCTCGGCCCGCGCGGCGAGGCGTCCCTGCAGCTCTTTCATGATCGCGGCGAGCAGGTCGGCCTTGGTGGGGAAGTGCCGGAAAACCGTGCCCACCGCGACGCCCGCACGCCGCGCGACCTCCTCGGTCGAGGCGGACGTGCCGTGCTCGTCGAAGACCTCGACCGCGGCGGCGAGGATACGGGCCCGGTTGCGTCGCGCGTCGGCGCGCAGAGGCGGCTCAGACACGGTGGACTCCGGACATGGACAAGATGAGTGGTGACTCATATTCTGGCCCGCAGGATGCTGAGTGATGACTCATGTTAGGAGTGTACGGTGGCCGAGATGAACGACGGGGCGCTGACGGGACCGCGCGAGGCGTTCGAACGCTTCCGGGACCACCTGCTGGATGGGACGGCGGCCGGGCTGGAGAGCCTTCTCGCCGACGACGGCGTGGTGGAGAGCCCGTTCGCGCCACCCGGTGCGCCGCGGCGCATCGAGGGGCGTGAGGCCTTCGCGGCGAGGGCCGTCCCGCAGCGCGAGGCCCTGCGCGAGCGCATCCGGTTCACGGCCGTGCGTGATGTGGTCGTCCACCAGACGGCCGACCCCGAGGTCGCCGTCATCGAGTACGAGATCGAAGGGGTCCGCGAGGCCGACGGCCTGCGCGCCGCGGCCCCGTTCGCGGTGGTGGTGCGGGTCCGGGACGGACGCGTCGCACTGTGGCGCGAATACCAGAACCCCGCGGCGATGGCCCTACTCGCGACGGGCTGATCGATCGGCTCCGAAGCGCTTTCAGAGTGGACGAGCGGACTACCGCCTGTTCGTCCCCGTTAGTTCGCGAAGCGGCCGGTCAGGCATGGGCGCCGGCACATCCGCCATGAACGGTGAGGTCGACGTGGTGGCACCAGGGGGCGGATCGGCGAGCGCGTGATCGGGCACGTGCGCCGGCGTCGCCTCCAGCGGGCGTGGGCGGCCGGAGGGCCCTCGCAGGGGCCGCCGGGCGGGCAGGCGCGCCGGGGCGTCTCCGGGGCGGCGGGGTATGCCGATCCGGAGACGCCCCTCATCGGTGTGCGTGAGAGGTCAGCAGGTGGAGTTGGTCTGGGTGAGCAGGCCCAGGCGCCAGGGCAGGGAGTTGTAGTCGCCGCCGGCGCTGGGATCCATGCCCTGGTAGAGGTAGCGCATGTTGCAGGGGCTGATGGTCAGGGTCTGGTCGGTCATAGTGCGCACCATCTCGCCGTGGCTGATGTCCTGGGTCCAGGCCCCGCCGGGGAAGGTGACGTTGTTCGCGCGGGCGAAGGGGTTGCTCTCGCTGGCGGCGTGCTGGGACCAGGGGCCGGTGATGGCCGAGGAGGTCCAGGAGCGGAAGTAACGCCGGCCGTTGGAGCCGATGGCCTCGACGATCAGCAGGTACTGGTTCTGCCCCTGCACCTTGTAGACGTTGGAGGCCTCGAACAGGTTGTTCTTGTTGGAGTCCTGCATGGCGATGACGGTGTTGGTCATGCCGTTGGGGAAGTTGGCGAGGCTGGTCTCCGAGCGGTACAGGTGCCCGTTGTCGTCGGAGGAGAACAGGTAGCAGTTGGCGCTGTCGCAGATCACCCACATGTCGACCCAGTAACCGTTGCCGATGTTCTGGGAGATGATGCTGGGCATGCTGGAGTAGAAGTTCTTCGGCGCGCTCCAGCCGGCCGGGTTGGAGATGTCCGGGTTGGTGGAGTACGAGGCGTTACCGGTCTGGTAGATCAGGTACCACAGGCCCTGCGGGGCGAAGTAGAACACCTCCGGCGCCGCGCGGTAGCCCGATCCGATCGGTGTCTGGTCCAGGTAGTAGTGCGTCGCCGATCCGGCCTGCGACCAGTCGCTGAAACTCAGGTACACCAGGTTGTAGCCCGAGGCCTGCGCGGTGCTGGCGAACACGTGGTACTTGCCGCCCGAGTACACCACCGTCGGGTCCTTGATCCCCGCGATGTTGTGCGAGGAGTCCGGCTTGGGCGCGATCAGCGAGCCGCTGGAGCTCCACTGGAGGCTGGAGGGGAGCGTGCCCCCGCCGGGCGTCGGGGTGGGAGTCGGCGTGGGGGTCACGGTCGGGGTGGGAGTCGGGGTGGGGGTGCTGGTGCCGCCGCTCCAGGTCCATTTCTGGTTGGTGCCGCCGTGGCAGGTGTAGAGCTGGATGGTGGTGCCGTTGGCGGTGCCCTGTCCGGTGGCGTCCAGGCACAGTCCGGACTGTACGCCGGTGATGGAGCCGTCGGAGTTGTAGCGCCACTGCTGGTTGGCGCCGCCGTGGCAGGAGTAGATCTGGATCTTGGCGCCGTTGCCGGTGC